>CAYZSM010000034.1:0-4174 GCA_964481105.1 uncultured Candidatus Saccharibacteria bacterium
GTTGGCTTGGCTGCCTCTGCTGTTCGCGGTACGTTTGCTGGTAGTACTGCGCCACAAGCTGTGGTCCAGCTGGGAGGGATTAGCGACCAGTCTGCTGTGGCTGGTGTTTTTGCCGAACAGCTTTTACATGATTAGTGACTTTATTCATCTGGCCGAAGCGCCGCGCGGCAATCTGCTGTATGACGCTGTGATGTTCGCGGCATTTGTGTTCACCGGCGTGGTTTTGGGTTTCAGTAGTCTGTTTTTGGTGCATCGCCGGCTGCTGAAGCGCTTTACGCCGCGAGCGGCCGGTTTATGGATTGGACTGACGCTGTTTATCTGCAGTGTCGCCATTTATATCGGCCGTGATTTGCGTTGGAACAGCTGGGATATTTTGACGAACCCTGGCGGCCTGCTGTTTGATATCGCCGATCGGGCGCAACACCCGGCGGCTTATCCGCACATGCTGCTTACCATTGGCTCGTTTTTTCTGCTCCTAGCCGGTATGTATCAGCTGGCCTGGCGTGCCGGCCGAGTCCTTAAGTAACTTGATCTGTTAAACTAAGGCTAATGAGAGACAAACTTAAGAAGGAAATCGCCGCTGCCTGCCAAGAATTGTTTGCTGCGGAGGTGAGCGTGGAGTTAACGCGCCCGGAAGATCGGTTTGGCGACTATGCTACCAACGTCGCGCTGCAATTATCCAAGCAGCTCGGCAAAAATCCCCGCGAAATCGCCGAAGCTCTGGCTGTGAAACTTCGTGAAACTTTAGCCGAGCAGGTTGCTGAAATAAACGTTGCCGGGCCCGGTTTTCTTAACATTACTTTGACTGACCAGGAGTTGTTAGATGCCCTGGAAGCCGAACCAGCCCAAAGTTTAGCCGGGCAGGTGATTGTCGCTGAATATTCCGACCCGAATCCGTTTAAAGTTTTGCATGCCGGTCATTTATACACCAGCGTGGTTGGCGACAGCATAGCCAATTTGTTGGAGCAGGCCGGGGCGAGCGTCCATCGGGTAAATTTTGGCGGTGATGTCGGCCTGCATGTCGGCAAAACGATGTGGGCGATCGTCCGGGAGCTAGGGGGCGAACATCCGGAAAAACTTGCGGCGATTCCCGAGGCCGAACGTTCAGAATGGATGGCTCGGGCCTACGTAGCCGGCACGCAGGCGTATGAAGACGATGAGGCCGCCAAGGCCGAAATCGTCGCCTTCAACAAGCGGGTCTATCAGTTGCATGCCAATAATGACCACGATTCGCCGTTTGCCAAGATTTATTGGACTTGCCGCGAATGGAGCTATGCCTATTTTGACGCTTTTTATGCCCGGATTGGCAGCCACTTTGAGAAGTATTATCCCGAAAGCCAAACTGCACCAATCGGTTTGGAAACCGTCCGCCAGCACATTGGCGCTGTATACCAGGAAAGCGACGGGGCAATCGTGTTTGATGGTGAAAAATACGGCCTGCACACCCGGGTATTCATTAATTCCGAAGGGCTGCCCACCTACGAAGCCAAAGATGTCGGCCTAATTATGCTCAAACACCAGGATTACGCTTTTGACCGCTCAGTGGTAATCACCGGCAACGAGCAGGAACAATATATGGCGGTGGTTTTGAAAAGTATTGAGCAATTTGCGCCGGAACTGGCCCGGGCAACGACTCACCTGACGCACGGTATCGTTAAACTGCAGGGCGGTGTGAGGATGAGCAGTCGGGCTGGCAATTTTCTGCGAGCGACTGATGTGCTGGACGCCGCCGCCAGCGCCAACCGCGAGCTTGACCTTGGCGGCAATGCCGGCCTTGCTGGACAGGACAGCGAACTGACCGTTCTCGGCGCCGTTAAATACGCCTTTTTGAAAACCCGGATCGGCGGCGATATTATTTATGATCCCCAGGAATCGGTCAGCCTGGAAGGCAATAGCGGCCCGTATTTGCAGTACGCTCATGCCCGGGCCCGGTCAATCCTGCATAAAGTCACAGGGGAGCATGAAGTAAGTAGTGCTGGCTCAACAGTGTTGCTTGAGGCCCAGGAGCGATCATTGGCAAGAAAACTCACCGAATATGCTGAGGTTGTTGACAAGGCGGTCGTCGAACTCACGCCGCATTTGGTGGCGACGTATTTGTATGAACTAGCGCAGGTTTTTAATCGTTTTTATGAAAATAACCGGGTGATTGATGATCCGCGGCAAGCGACGCGTTTGGCGCTGGTAACGAGGTATGCCGAAACGCTCAAGAATGGTCTGGGACTGCTCGGTATTGCGGCGCCTGATAGAATGTAGAAAAGGGAGGATCTATGGCAGCTCGATCACGCAAGCGAAAACCAATCAGCTCGGCACACGCCGTTACCAGCGGCACCGGTATGCGCCTGGAATCACCAGCCAGTTCCCGCAAGCCAAAACCGAATCCCGCCGTGGTGATGGTCCGGGAAATCAATCCGGCTAGTGGCTTCCTCGGCTTTTTGCGCGAATACACTGTGGTCGGCCTAGCCGTCGGTTTCGTTATTGGTACCCAGGCTCAAGGCTTGGTCAGATTGCTGGCCTCCAACTTTATTGATCCGGCCTTTCAATTGTTATTTGGCCAGGCGCTCAGCCAGCGCACCTTTGTTTTGCAGTGGCACGACCGGACGGCCAGTTTTGGCTGGGGCGGCTTTGTGTATGGTTTATTGAACTTTTTGTTCGTCCTGGCAGCCATCTATATCATCGTCAAGTTCTTTAAGCTCGACAAACTCAATAAACCGAAAGATGGAGAGGTCGAAGAAGCATGAGTGACATGCCCGCTACCGATGATGAGTGGAAAGCAAAACTAACTCCCGAGCAGTACCATATTCTCCGCGAGAAAGGCACCGAAGCGCCTTTTACCGGCAAGCTGCTGCACGAAAAGGGCAGCGGCGATTTTGTGTGCATGGCCTGCGGCGCTGTGGTTTTCAAAAGTGATACAAAATTTGACAGCGGCAGTGGCTGGCCGAGCTTTTACGATCCCGCCAACACCGAAGCCGTCCGCTTAATTGAAGACAGCGGCCATGGTATGCAGCGTACGGAAGTCACCTGTGCCAACTGTGGCAGCCACCTCGGTCACGTCTTCAATGATGCTCCGGATCAGCCCACTGGCATGCGCTTCTGCATCAACTCCGCTGCTTTGGACTTCAAAGGCAAGGACTAACAGGTTTAGTCGTATTTGTTGCCCCAAGCGGCCATTTGCTTGAGGAGGGGATGCAGGTCCTGGCCTTTGTCGGTCAGCGTGTATTCGGTGCGGGGCGGAACCTCGGCGTAACTTTCGCGGGTGATGATGCCGCTGGCCTCGAGGTCGTCGAGGCGCTGAGATAGGGTACGCGGATTGATGTTGCCGACGGATTTTTCCAGTTCACAGAAGCGTTTCGGGCCGCTGAACAGGTCGCGGAGGATTAAAGCTGTCCATTTATTGCCGATAATCTGCATGGCGGCGGCGATGCAGCCAGTTTTGGGTTCTAAGGCTTGTTTTACAGAGGTGGAATTCATTACTTTACAAAGTATAGTATTGGGACTATACTACCTTATACTTAACTATAAAAAGTATAGCATAGGGAGTAAAAGTATGGAAGTAGCAGTTATTATTGGAGCAGTCCGCGAGGGACGCAAAACACCACGGCAAGCCAAATGGGTCATGAAAGCTTTGGCAGCCATGGAAGACGTGGAGGCCGAGCTGGTCGATTTACGCGATTATCCAATGCCGATCTTTGACGAGCCGGCATCGCCGCGCTACAATCCCCGCCGCAAAATTGATCCGATCGCTCAAAAATGGCTCGACAAGTTGGCCGAATTTGAGGCCTATGTCTTTGTGACGCCGGAGTACAATCATTCGATACCGGGTGTACTCAAAAATGCTCTAGATTATGTTGACTGGCAACTTAACCGCAAGCCGGCGGCTGTGGTATCGCACGGTTCGGCCGGGGGTGCTCGGGCCGAAGTGGCCCTCAAAGAGATTTTGTCGGAGAGCCGCATGGTGCTGATGCCGACCGTGTCGGGCGTGGCCATGGCCGGTATGAGCGAAAAAATTGACGAGGACGGCAACCTAGCTGCTAGCGAAAAAGCCAACCCTTACGGCCCACAGGTTGCCCTGGAAACACTGCTCGACGAACTGCAGTGGTACAGCGAAGCTCTGGATACTGCCCGCGAGCGTGAGACTGTCGCGGCACGGTAAGGTAAAATAGCCTGAAATGATTGA
>CAYZSM010000034.1:4184-5998 GCA_964481105.1 uncultured Candidatus Saccharibacteria bacterium
GAGATGACCGGGCTCGACCCGCTGCAGGATGTGATTCTTGAGGTGGCCGCTGAAGTTACGGACTTTGATTTTAAGACGTTGGCTAGCTACGAAGCGACTATTCAGCAGCCGCGACAGCTGGTTATTGAGCGGATGCAAAAAAATACCTGGTGGGCTGATTTTCCGGCTAATCGTGACGAATTTGTGAACAAGCTGAGTGGCGGCAAGGCACCCTCGCAAGTTGAACAAGAATTAATTGAGTTGGTGGCCCAGCAATTTGGTGATGAACCGGCGGTTTTGGCCGGGAACAGCATCCATAATGACCGCAATTTTATCAAACAGTGGTGGCCGGCACTCGATCTTAAGCTGCATTATCGAATGCTCGACGTCAGTGCCTGGAAGGTGTTGATGCAAGCCAAATACGGCGTCAAGTTCGAGAAAAAAGAAATCCACCGGGCGTTTGATGATATCCAGGCGTCAATTGCCGAGCTGCAACACTATCTGGAGTATTTTGGAAGCAATAACGGACCCCGGGATGGATCATAAGACTGTCGAAGATTATATTTTGAGTATGCCAAACGCCTGGCTGGATTATCCGTTTGGTGAGGGGGTGGCGGTGTATAAAACGGGGAAAACTGAAGGCGGCAAAATGTTTGCGCTGATTAGTGAGGGGAAAACCCCGGTGCAATTGAGTCTGAAATGTGATCCGCAGCTGGCGGTGACCTTGCGTGAAAAATATGATGAGGTCATGCCGGGGTACCATCTTAATAAAAAGCATTGGAACACACTGGTGCTGGCCGGGCAGTTGCCGTGGGAGGAAGTCCAGGGGCTGATCCGCCACAGTTACAACTTAGTTGCCGGGATCGCCGGCAGTGAGCTGCTGCAGTAGCAGCCGGGATTCGTTAAAGGTATCAGTCAGTATTTGCCGGCCTTTTTTGCCGGGCGTTTTGCTATAGGCGTCCTTTAGAGCGAGCTGATATTCGCCGAGCTGATTTTTCATAATGGTCACATAGGTCGAGTTGTAGGTGTCTTCGGTGGCAGCGGTCGCAAGTTCCTGGTCGTTTTTGGGATTTATTTTGAGGGTCTGAACCTTCGGGGGAATCTTTTTCAAGATTCCGGCATCGCGCGTGTAGGTGATAAGTTTGGCCTGGTCGCTGATAAGACTGAGTTCCGCAGTAATCGAAAAGTTCTTGTTAGGTGTCGATAAACTTTTTTCCAGAAGGGCGGCGGTGCTGAGTTCGATAATTGACTGCTGACTTTGGACCACGCCGAGCAGCGCCTGTTTATTATTGGGAGTGGTGTTCAAAACCGTGCTTTTGAGGACGGCAAAGATAATAAAAAGCACCATGATTCCGCCCATGACCAACAGCACTCGCTTTAATACGCCGCTGCTGGCGCCGGGTACTTTTGGCAGGGATGCGGCACGGTTGGCACCAGGAGCGTTACTCATAATAAAGTCATATGAGGCGGCAGGATCATTTGACGGCGCGGCCGGCGCCGCGTAGCCCCGGTGGTAGGCCTGCGGCCAAAACCGGCGGAAGGTCGGCTGGGGCAGCGGCGAAGGTCCCCTCAGGGTGACGACCGGGCGGCCGGGGCCGCGACGGCCACGACGACGTGGCGTGTCTGGGCGCCGAGCTTGACCTCGTACCGGCCCTCGAGCGTCCGGACCGGGGCGTGCTCGAAGGTGATCTTGCGGCCGGGCCGGTCGGCGAACGGCGCGCTGACGTAGATGTCGACGTAGCAGCCCTGGGCCGGCTCCGCGGGCCGGCCGTCGGCGACCGGCTTCGCGGGAGTGCCGTTCGTCACCTCGAGCGAGACCTTGTAGTCGCCCTCGT
>CAYZSM010000035.1:0-5997 GCA_964481105.1 uncultured Candidatus Saccharibacteria bacterium
GGTTTGCTTCTCAAAAAACAGACCGGTCTTGCCGGGGAGCACGTAATCCAGCGCGCCGCCCTTATTATACGCCACAATTGGCGTGCCGGCCGCCATAGCTTCCACAGCCACAATACCGAAGTCGTCCATGTTCGGCATAATAAACCCCAGCGCCGACTGGAAATGATCAACAATTTCCTGATCATTGGTATTAGTAAGGAAGGTGGTACCGCGGCCAGCCAGCTTCTCCAGCCGCTTGTGATCCGGCCCGTCGCCAATAACCACCAGAGGCACCTTTAGCTCCTCACAAGCAGCGATAGCCAGATCAAACCGCTTGTACGGTGTTTGCCGGCCAGCCGCCACAAAGCCGTGGCGCAGCGGCGTCGGCGACTTCAGCTTAAAGCGATCGACTTCCACCGGCGGATGCACAATAGTCGACTCGCGGCGATAGTAGCGCTTGATCATTGCCTGGGTGTGCGTGGAATTGGCCAGCAGGTAATCCGGCTGCTTGCTGGCGTGCTTGTCCCAGCGTTTTAACGGCCCAATCAGCCACTTTAAACCCAGCCGGGCCAGCCAGTTAAAACCAAAGGGAAAGCCGGGATGTTCCAGGTATTCGTCATGGCGGATCCAATAATATTGGGTTGGCGAGTGGCAGTAACAAATATGCAGGGTATTCGGCCCGGTCTTGATGCCTTTGGCTTCAGCGCCGCTGGACGACAACACCAGATCATATTCGCTGAGATCCAGTCGGCTGAAGGTCCAGGCTCGCAGCAGCGGCAGAAATTTTTTAAGGCTTTTGGGTAAGGTTTGCAGCCAGGTGGTGCGGATATCGGCGTCTTCAAACCAGTTGATTTTACCGGGGTCATATTGGGAAGTGTAGATTGGCGCCTCCGGGTACAGCCGGTGCAATTCCAGCACCACCCACTCGGCTCCGCCGATACCGGTTAGCCAGTCACAGACGATGGCGACTTTTAGTTTGCCAAATTGCATTATCGTCGCGTTCCCTTGTGAAACAGCACCACCCAAAAGGTCTTGACCAAAATGATCAGGTCACCCCAGAAACTCCAGTTTTGCACGTAGTAAAGGTCGAGTTTGCGGCGCTCGGCAAAACTCAGATCGCTGACACCCGAAATTTGAGCCAGGCCGGTCAGGCCGGATTTCACACTGAGGATTAAGTTCTTTTGGTCGAACTGCTCAAGTTCGTAAGCGACCAGCGCCCGCGGTCCGACCAGGCTGATATCGCCGCGAACCACGTTGAGTAACTGGGGTAGTTCATCCAGACTGGTACGCCGCAGGAAGCGGCCGACGACTGTCACGCGCGGATCACGCAGCAACTGATCGCCGTTATCGCGGTACTGTCGAATCAGTTCCGGCCGACCCATTTTTTGGAAGGCATCTTCGGGACTGAGGCCGCTGTACCGCTGTTTGTGCGTCCGGAATTTATAAATTAACACCCGGCTGTCAAAGCGGCTGAGACGCTCCTGGCGAAAAAATACCCGGCCGCCATCGCTCAGTTTAATCGCCAGAGCAATCAGCACCATGAACGGCGAAGCCAATACCAGCAGCAGGCTGCCTAATCCCACATCGGTCAAACGCTTTACCACCCGGCCCCAGCCAATCAGGGCGGTCTGGTGGACGGCGATAATTGGAATGGCGTGGAACAAATCCACCTCAATCTTCCCGACAAACAGCTCACTATTGCCCGGTACGAAGCGATAAGCCATGTGGTGCTCTTGGGCGTAGGTCAGGATTTCGTCGTTTTGCTGGGCTTCGGTATAGAGCTCGGTTTGGATGATAGTATGCGGCGCCACGTTCAGGCGGCCAATGGCTTCCCGAAACGTCGGATATTGCCGGTAGGGAGCGTCTTGTTTGAGCGGATGCTTGGCACCGCCAACCACGGCCAGCACTTTATAGCCGGTGATATCAGTTCGCCGCAACGTTTCAATTAAACGCTGCGTGGTTTTGGTGTCGCCGACCAGCAGTACATTGTTAATGCCCAGACCGTAGCTGAAGAGCTCGCGCCGGAAACCGCGAGCGCCAGTGCGGGCCACCAATACAAAGAAAAAGGCCAGGCCAAAGCCGTAGACCGTCACCAGGCGGGCCGGAAAAATTGTTGTGTTGGTCATGTAGCTGTAGCTGATCACGAATAAAATGCCAATGAACGTGCCGACCAGCAGACGCCCCAGTTCACTGAAGCGTTTATCGTAGATGCGCGTGTTGTAGAGTCCCAGCAGCCCAAAGATCAGTATCCAAAACGGCAACAAGCTGACCAGGATGAACAGATAGGTGTGGGCGTGCACCGTGGCACTTAAGGGCTGATGGTTAAGGCTGACTCGCAAAATATAGGCGATGCTGAAAGCCAGGGTAATCGCCAGGGCGTCGCCAATTATAAGACAGAAACTGTAGACCAGCGAGGCGTTATTCTTCATGAGCTATACTAAATTGTAGCATTATGATGAAAGTAACAGCTCTGAAGTACACCGTTTTGTCATGGGTGAGCGGCCTGACCATGGCAATTATTCTCTTGATGCCGTTCCACGCCTTCCTAACGGTGTGGGGTTCCAGCCTGATTGGCCATTACACCGCGCTGCGCCTCTGGAAAGAAGCCCTGCTGGTGTTGTGTATTGCCGGAGTGCTCTATCTGTTGGCTACCGATCATAAGATTCGCAGCCACACGCTGTCGCGGCGCCTTGTGTGGGTTATTTTGGCCTATGCGGCGCTCAATCTGGTGTGGGGTGTCTTGGCGCTCAACCAGCATGACGTGAGCGGCAAGGCCTTAGCGTACGGCCTGATCAGTAATTTGCGCTTTTTGGGCTTCTTCCTGGTCGCCTGGGCGGCAGCCTTGCGTCTGAACCGCCTGCGGGCACATTGGCAGTGGCTGGTGTACTGGCCGGCAGTTATTGTGATTGGATTCGGCTTGCTGCAGGCTTTTATATTGCCTGATGATTTTCTGCGCCATTTCGGCTACGGTAACGCTACGATTCCAGCCGTCGAGACGATTAATCACAATAATCATTACGTGCGGGTGGCCGCAACACTGCGCGGCGCCAATCCCCTCGGCGCCTATCTGATTATTCCGATTAGTCTGGTGGGAGTGCTGCTCTTGAATCCGGTCCGCCGCACCTGGCGTCAAGCGGTGCTTTTGCTGGCTGCCCTAGTAGTGCTGTTTTTCAGTTTTTCGCGGAGCGCCTGGGCGGGGGCGGCGCTGAGTATTGTAACGCTGCTATTTTTAAGCAAGTTAACCCGACGTTCGCAGCGACTAGCTCTAGTAGCAGTGGCTACCTTGATAGTGCTGCTGGGAGGCCTCAGCCTGGCTCTGCACAATAACCGGCACTACGAAAACTTTGTCTTTCACACTCAAAGCCAGTCGGCCGTCAAAGCGACATCCAATGATGGACACCGGGCGGCACTGCGCGCTGGCGTTCACGATGTGCTGCATGATCCTTTCGGTGCTGGACCCGGAACCGCTGGTCCGGCTAGCTTTTACAACCAAAAGCGTCCAGCCCGCATCGCCGAAAACTACTTTTTGCAAGTCGGCCAGGAAACCGGCTGGCTGGGATTGCTGCTATTTTTGTTGATCAATCTTGGCGTCGGCGCGCTACTGTATGTGCGCCGTGCCGATCCGCTGGCGCTCAGCCTGTTCGCCAGCCTGATCGGCCTAACGTTCGTCAATCTGTTATCGCACGCCTGGGCCGATGACACACTGGCCTATGTTTGGTGGGGTTTGGCCGGTATTGCCCTGGCGCCGAATCCAAAGGCCAAGGCCGGCGATGAGCAAACATAAAAAAACCGTCATCCAATTTGGCAAGTATCTGGCCGGCGGCAGTCTGTACTTCTGGAGCGGTTACGCCGTGTTCGCCATCTGTTATTCCGGCCTGGACTGGTCATGGTTCCCGGCCAAAATTGCCGCCGATGCCGTCGGCTGGACCCTGAATTATCTCGTCCAGCGCTACTGGGCATTCAATAGCGACCACCTGAAGTTCAGCGAAATCCAGCATCTCGGTCGCTATATTTTCATTGAAACCGTCGGCTTCATTTTGGACTATTTGATCATTTACGGCCTGAACGCCGTCGGCATCACGCCGTATATCGGCTTCTTCCTGTCGGCCGGCTTCTTCACCGTCTGGAGCTATCTGTGGTACCGCTTTTGGGTGTTTCCGGAGCAGGAGTCATCTGACTCTGCACCCGAGCGAACTGCTGCTGATTGAAAAAGTAAGCTTCAATAGTGGCCGCTGGCTTGAGCTGCTTGTAGGAAATAACCCCGCCAGCAACGTCGGCAGCCAGGTCAATCATGCCGGCAACCTGGTCGGGACTACTTGGAATAAAGCCCGTGAAGGGGCTGTATGATCGCCACAGGTCCCGAGGTAACTTTAAAATACTTGCGATCAGCACCAGCCGGCTACCGTATAAGTAAAAAATTTTATTAAATAGCCGATATGAATCGTGAGGAATAGGATAATGAGCGGCATTGATCGCGTAGATCAGCATTGAGAACATAAAAGCTATCGACGAGAATACAATAACGAAATCATATGGTTTCCCGGACCGTACCAGCAGCACGACCGATACAGCCGCTATTACGACAATTAGTATCATGCTCCCTAGGGCGTCTCGCTTGCGCCGACCGATAATGGCGGTGATTTGCTCCACGATCTCATCATAGCATTGCCACAAGCGTTTTTTGTGGCACAATGGAAGCATGAACGAAAACCAAACACTGAGACCAACCAAAAAACAGAAGGAACTACTCACCTATATTGAAGGTTTTATCGCCGAGCACGGCTACAGTCCCAGCTACCGCGAAATCATGACCGGCCTGAATTACACGTCGGTGGCAACGGTATCGTTGCATGTCGGCAATCTAATCACCCGTGGACATTTGCGCAAGCGTGACAAATCAGCCCGCTCTTTAGAAGTTGTCCAAATGGCCGAACCGACCAAAGTGACCTCCAACCAAATTGCTCCCGGCGAGGAAAAGTGGCTGGTTGAAAAGGTGGAACACGCCTTCGCGCAGGTCGAAAATCTGGGCGGCGAATTGCTAGAAAGCAGCTTTGATCATCTGTATGTATTGATTGGCGCTCTGAAAGTCTTAGGCTTGGAGGGAGCCGCTCAAAGTTTCATGCCGCGCCTGTCAGCCCTCAAGCAACGTCAAACCGAGTAACAGCATGTACCGGCTCGGCAAACATCAAAAAAGCAAGCGACGGCGGCTGATCTTTTGGCTAGCGGTGCTGGCGTTTTTAGTCTTGCTGGTAGTCATTGCCATTCATGTGGTTGGGGCTTGGCTGCGACCCAACACAGTTATCACTAAATCAAAGCCGCGCGTTAGCAAGCTGGTGATTGAAAACAAGACCACCCATTATCAGGAAACGGATTTCAGCGTGGATTTGCCGGTTGCTTGGAAACAGGTGGAACGGCCGTCAAATGTTTACCAAATTTACGCTTGGCAAACCAGCCAGAGCGGCGGCAAAGGCCAGGAAGTAGATATTTATGAAGATACAATCCCGCCCAACTTCGCGGTCAACCGGGTGTTGATTATCGAGGGTCAGGATGACCGCCTCCGACAAAGTGGCGCCGCCTCCGACAACTGCTCAACCTTTACGCGCGGCCTGACTCCGGCACCCGGCCAGGTTGGCGTTCCGGCCAAGTGGCAAAACATCGGTTTCCTGTGCGATCAGTTCAACCAGGCGCGTGATGTTATCGGCACCAGTTCCAGCGACGGCGTCAACACTGTGCTGCTCAAAAGCCCCAGCACTGGCGTGGTCCACAAGTTTTTCTTCAGCTATACCAACCAGGTTGTCGATCCGGACTACACAGCGTTTTATGACGCTCTGCGCAGCTTCCGGGTGCAGTGAATGCAGTAATAACTACTATATCTAGCGTATTAGCCGGGTGCTACACTACTAAAAGTTAACAAACAGATGCTGGAATCCCGTGCAATTCGGGAACTGTGCCGCAACGGTAAATCCTCATACATCCATCAGGAAAGTCCGATACAGCAATCACTAAGCCTCCCGAGCA
>CAYZSM010000036.1:0-5923 GCA_964481105.1 uncultured Candidatus Saccharibacteria bacterium
TAACCGGTTTTGTTGGCAGCGGTACTGCTCACACCCCAATTGAGCAGGATGAAATTGAAAAAATCCAAAAACGCATGGGTCTGGAACAACCCAAACACAAAATCGACTTCACGATTAGCGAAGTTGTTAACATCATTGACGGGCCTTTCAAGGGCTTTGACGGCTCAATTGCCGAAATTGATCCCGCCAAGGGCAAATTGAAAGTACTAGTCAATATGTTCGGCCGCGAAACTCCTGTGGAGCTCGACGGCTTACAGGTCAAGCGCGTCTAAATTAAGGAAATGTCGATGAACCGATTACATGAGATTAAAGCAATACTAACTGCCGAGCCTGAATATCCTATGACCCGAAGACAAAAATTCTTAACATACGGTACTGCTCTTGCTATGGAAGTATTGGCAGTTGACGAGATGGTACGTGGGGAGGTGACCGCTGGACTAGCTTTGAGCGCCACTGGAGTAGCAGTAGCATCCTGTCCTACCCTTGGGTGGAGTGAATTTGGAGCCCCTGCAATGAGACCAGATTTAATTAACCAGAGAGATTCTGAAACTGGACAACAGGGGTAAACTGTAGTACACTACTCAAGTTACGCACTTCTGTCTTAATGCTTCAATATTAATTAAGAAAGGGAAGGAGAACGTTGAGCTTAAGCTCCGTTCGAAAATCACTATGGCAAAAGCAGTTAAAGCTAATTTAAAAATGAAAATTATGGGCGGTCAGGCTTCGGCGGCACCGCCAGTCGGTTCAACGTTAGGTCAGTACGGCGTTAATATGATGGATTTTATCCAACCGTTTAATGACGCCACTAGTGAAATGCGTGGTCAAATGGTGACAGCCCATATTACTATTTATGATGATCGTACCATGGATTTTCGGGTAGTTGGCGCACCGACAGATGACCGTATTCGTTCCGAGTTAGGCATCCAAAAGGGTTCCGGTAAGCCGAACAGTGAAAAGATCACTAAAAAGCTAACGCAGGCGCAATTGACTAAAATTGCTGAAGAAAAAGCCCACGACATGAACACGCAGGATATTGAAGCCGTCAAAAAGATGGTTGCTGGCACGGCCCGGAGCATGGGTGTCGAGGTGGATGGCTAGATGACAGCACTTGGCGGACCGAAGGGTGAGCTGCAGCTTCAAGTTCCTGAGGAGTCACAATCCCTGACTCGACGTCAAAAAGTATCTCTTGCAGGAGCAACGTTGCTATCTATCGCAGCAGCCTCCAAGGGTATTGAAGCAAGTTTTCATCAACCGCATTACGTAGACAATGGTTGGTTATTGACAGGGCTTGTTGGTATTACGACCATTGCTGCATACGTCAGGCAGTCCCGAGTCCAGCCAGAACAAGCAGTCGAATAATTAATAATTGTGGGAGGCCAGAAGGCCGTTTGCACCACGAAAGGAAAATACTATGGCAAAGAGTAAAGCAGAACTTCTGGAAGAAGCCAAAAAATTAGGAGTGAGCGTTACGGCAAAAAACACCGTAGCCGAGATTCAGGCAGCAATTGAAGAAAACGACATTGACTCTGGCTTAGAGACAAGTGAAGCTGAGCAAGAAGTAGAAGTGTCAGGCGATCAGCAAGATTCCGATGAGCAGCCTGTTGCCAAAGCCGGTAAGCGCAGTGCCAAGGCGCTAGAAGAAGCGGCTGAAAAGCAAGCCAAGGAAGAACGAAAAACCAGCGGTGAAGCGGTGGCCGAAAAGCCCAAAGCACCAGTTGTGCCCACCCGTTCCCGGGCGGAGCGCCGCGGCAAGCATTTCCGCAAAAGTGCCGAGCAAATTGAGCAAGGGAAATTGTATGGACTAGATGAAGCTATTGGGCTAGCTCAAAAAACCAGTTATGTTAAGTTTGACGCCACTGTGGAGCTGCATATTAATTTAGGCGTGGATCCGCGTCATGCCGATCAAAACATTCGTGATAGCCTGGTCCTGCCAAATGGCACCGGCAAGTCGGTGCGGGTAGCCGTGCTGGCAGATGACGCCGCTGGCGCTAAAAAGGCCGGCGCTGATATTGCCGGAACTGAAGAATTGCTGGCAGCCTTGGAAAAAGGCGTTATGGATTTCGATGTCTTAATTGCCACACCGGCTTTAATGTCTCAATTGGGTAAATATGCTCGTGTGTTGGGGCCCCGCGGCTTGATGCCGAACCCTAAAAGCGGCACAGTCACCAACGACATTAATAAGGCTGTATCCGAGGCTAAAGCCGGCCGAGTGGAATATCGTGTCGACAGTACCGGAATTGTCCACTTAGGCGTCGGTAAAGTTAGCTTTAGTGCTCCTCACCTAAATCAGAACATTCAATCTGTTTTAGCTAGCATTAAGGCCAACAAGCCACAGAGCCTTAAAGGCAATTATGTGAAGGCAATCTATCTGACGACCAGCATGGGACCGTCAATCAAAGTTGACCCAAGCGCTGCGGCTTAAGCATAATAGACCTTATGTTTCCTCCATCTCAGCCCCTGCCCGATGGGCTGGTTATCCAATTTGAAGGTATTGACGGCGTTGGCAAAACTACGCAGGTTGAACTTGTCCGGCAAGCTTTAGAAGCTGCCGGTTGGCCGGTACTGAGCACGCGCAATTTAGGTGGTACGCCCATTGGTGAAGCGTTGAGAGCAGTCATGCTTTCTAATGTAGAGCGACCGCCAATGAGTGATCTATATATTTCGTTAGCTATCCAGGAAGCCCTGATTGACACACTGGTAGCTGCGCGCGCTGGAGGCCAAATTATACTTATGGATCGTGGCCCGCTATCGTTAGCTGCCTATCAGGTGTATGGTACCGGTATTGATCAAGAATTAGGCTGGAAGTACGTAGCCGAAAGCATGGAACGCATCCGCCCGGAGTTAAGTATATTGTACGTGGCTGACGTGTCGCAGGCCTTGCAGCGGGGTCGACAGCAATCCGAAAAAGCCGACTATTTTGAAAGTCAGCCGCTCAGCTATTTTGAACGAGTCAGTTCCGGCTATGCGGCCGCGGCCGAACGATACCCTGTGCAAACTATTGACGCTGGTCAATCCATAGAGGCCGTACAGGGGCAAACCATTGCATTAGTCAGTGATGCAATCGGCCGTAAGCTTAAGCATAACCAGATATAAACACCTATTTGCGTAAAAATCACATTATTATTGTGCTTGCGTTATCCGGCTGGCCCTGGCTACAATAGAAGAGATAGAGGAGGGGTCGAGCGTGTCAGTTTATAGCAATATCCAAATCCGCCAGGCGCTCGATGACGGGCATATCGTTTGCCATCCGTTCAATCCGAAACATATAGCTCATGCCAGTATGGATGTCACCCTGGGGCATTACTATTACCGGATTGAGAAAATGAACGACCGGACTATCTACAATCCGTTCGATAAAGAAGATGTTGAGCGTTACTTTGATGGTCCATACAAAGCGCTGCCACATGGTGAATGGTGCGCTCTGAACGGTTTTAAGCCGCTGGCCAACATTCCTCTCGATCACCCGGTTATCAGCCTCAAACCGCGGGAACGAATCTTGGCTCATACTCATGAATTTTTTGGGATTAAACCACCCGGTGCCTACGAAGTTAAATCTCGCTCCAGTTGGGGGCGAAATGGCGTGGCGGTGTGTTTTGACGCCGGTTGGGTTGATCCCGGTTACATCAATCGCCTAACCCTTGAAATATATAACCTTAATGAACGTGAGACGGTGTTATTACCGGTTGGCGAGCGGATCGCTCAAGCAGTTTTCATGGCAACAGGCGAAGTTGACGGTAACTATGGACAGGGCCGAGATGACGGCTTTAGCGGCAAATACCAGCAGGGAACCGATCTGGACACCATTATTAAGACCTGGTCACCGGATATGCTCCTGCCAAAAGCCTACAAAGATACTCGCAACATGCCTGCCAAGATTGAAGGCCTACCGTATGACTAGAGGCAAGTACATCGTTTTGGAAGGGCCGGAAGGTGTCGGTAAAACGACGCAGCTTTTGGAGCTGGCGCGGCGTCTTCAGGCAGCCGGATTGCCGGTACGGATGCTCAGGGAACCGGACAGTCAAAGTGATTTAACGGCGCGGGCTATTCGTCAACTCACGCAAGATCCGCGCTATCCCATGAATACTCGTACGGAGGTACTGCTCTATAACGCCGCCCGGGCTCAAAGCCTGGATGTCATCCGCCAAAGCGTGGATCATGGCGTAATTTGTGTGGTCGATCGCAACTACCTCACCACCTTAGCTATTCAGTATTATGGCCGCGGCGACGTGCCGGATTACGAAACAATTAATAAAATTATCACCTTTGCGGTCGCTGGCAACGAACCAGATCTGTGCATTCTCCTCGATGCTCCGGTTCCTGTACTCCGTGAACGCCTTGGTAAGCGTTATAACGGTGAACGCTTTGACAATTTAGATGATGCCTTTTTGGAACGCGTCAGATCAGGGTATTTATGGGAGGCTCATCAGCGGCAATTGCCAGTTGTCTTTGCTACTGAAGACGCCGAGAGCGTCGCCAATCATATCTGGCAGCTGGTGTCGGAAAATCTGGCTATTCGTGAGACGACATCCGCTGAAGCGGTCTCCAAGCCCACGCCCCTGAAAGAAATTATCAGTCAAAAAAATATCGCACCTCCATCACCTACATCTGAGGGAATAACTCCAGAAACTCCGTCCATTCCTGACACCCCTCCGGCTACAGGCAGTCAAATTGTATTTGAAAATATTTCTAACCTACTGACACTAAATATTAAACAAGAACGTCGCTTGACATATCAACGCAGTGAGCCGGAAGCTCCCGCCTATTATGTTCCCGAAGGTCTGAGTAAGAGTATTGAAAAGCGCTACACCGACACGATGGATAGCATTATCCGCAATTATGAAGGCATGCTGCAAAATCTTACGCAAACCAGCAAAGTGTCGCTTGAGGAAGCCCAAGTCGCTCTGGCCGCAGTACTGCCGCATGCTTTCACCACTACACTGATGGCTACTGGCAATCCAAGCGAACTTGACCGGGTAATTACTCAATTGACGGCCAATCCGCTGCCCGAAGCCCAGGAAATCAGCCAGTCTTTGCTAGAGCAGCAAGAGGGTTCATCAAAGAGCAGGCGTGCGGTGGTGAGCTATCAACAACAAGTCAACAATTCACTTCAAACTCTAGCCAAAGACTTTTTACCGGATACGCACGCCACCAGCAATCCCGAACCAGTTACGTTAGTGGATTATTGGCCCAAAAACGAGCTGGTATTAGCGGCCGATATGCTCTATGAACAGGCAAATATCCCCCTAGAAGAGCTGCAGTCACTGGCTAGCGACTGGCCCTATGACCGCAAAAATCAAACATTTAAAGCCTACTTCGGCGAACGTACTGCAGCGGCGCAACTGCCTGGTCCAGCCATCGAAAAAGCTCACTACAGTTTTGATTTACTGTGCGACAGTCTAGCCTATAGAGAATTACAGCGTGATCAGGGAATTGAAGACCTTACAGTACAGACATTGACACCACGCTATGGCTACGATATGTCCAAGTTTATAGAGAATGCCGGATTAAGTGAGCAGTTTGAAGAGTGCTTTGATTTAAGCCTAAAGCTCTACAGTGACCTGCAACAAGCTGGCTATCAACAAATTGCTGCCTACGCCGTACTGCAAGGGCATAAACTACGCTGCAAACTCACTTATAATGGACGTACTGCTTTTGGACTACTGGAAACTGCTGCGGTCCCGGTAGCAGCGTCTTATCAAGCACTAACCCGACACATGCACGAAAAAATAGCTGAAGTTCATCCTTTGCTTGCCGAAGCTATTCAGTTTGTTCCTCAGTCAGATTAGAAGCTCTCTCAGGCAACTCAGACTGCCGGTGAAAGACAAGCACCGTAGGAACTCCTAATTCTTGAAGGGTGCCTAAAAGATGTTCCTGCATTTTGCGCCGTTCTTCTGATAGTTCCAGTGGTTCTACCACAAATGCA
>CAYZSM010000037.1:0-5832 GCA_964481105.1 uncultured Candidatus Saccharibacteria bacterium
TGCTGACTGCCGCCGGCATCACCGGCCGTTAAATAAATACTGCGTACGCAGTTGCCGGCTGCCACATCATGCAGAAGATCGGGACTCAAAAATAATAAATCGTCGTCTTGATGGGCGACAATATTCATAATAGTCGGTACCGAGAATATAGTCCCCGGTAGCTCGCTCAGTGGTACCGGCAAAAGGTTAGCTGCTAGAGAATTGGCGGCCGATGGACTAGCGTGCGCACCTTGATCATAAAATAACAACAGTTCCTTGGGCTTAGCCAGGCTACCGGCAATCAGTCGGCTGTCATTCGGCAAACCATAGGCTGCAATTACCTGCTGTAACGTGCAGTTCTTATAATCCGTTAAGCTACTATCCAACGTCAGCAGATAGGCGACGTGCTGGTTGTGCAGATCCGGCTGCCAGCTTCGACTGGTAAGTGTCTGGCGCGGTTGGTTACACTGGCCAAGCGGTAACACCGTTTGCTGCTGGTTGGTGGATAGCGCCTTAATGGGCACTACTCGCCAGTAGTCGCCTACCAGAACATTAGCCGGATGAGTTTCTAGTAATTGGGCAATCAGCAGGTTGCGGCGGTCCGTTTCAGTATAGGCTTGTCGCTGCGTGCTGTAGGTTTGTAGAGCGCCGAGCGAGGCGCCAGCAATCACTACCAGCAGGATTGGCAGTGCCAACACCGGCAAGGCACTGTCCAAACGCCGCGGACGTAGCCAGACAGCTACAGCTACAAAGCCAGTAAACAACCACAGCGTTAAGTAGCGGGCATCAACCTGATAATAATGATTTGTAAGGATGAAGAGCCCTGCAGCACTGATACTGGACCACACCAGCAAGTTGGCGAGCAGTGCGGGAACCGGCAATCTATCAGGGACAATCGCTTCGTGGCGCACACTGCGGTAAAGTAGTAATCCCGCCAAGCAGCCGGCAACTAAAACGCATAGAGCGTTGATGACATATGCCGGTCCAGCCGGACTGAACAGATGGTGAGCAGCCGAAGCCGGCAAGTCGCGGATCGTCAAAGCGTCATAAGCCGGGTTAGCGCCGAAGTTAGTGAACAATCCGGCTATACCATAGAACAGTCCGAGACTTAGTTCGCGTAGGCCGTGGGCAATCCCATATGGCCCGGCCACTGTTGATCCCACCAAATTCGTCCAATGACTGGCATTAATAACAGTCAGCAGCAAAACTGATAGCACACCGGCCGTGAGTGAAGCTACTAGCCATCGAACCGCCAGTGTTACTAGCTGCCAACGCTGAGCCAGCGCGTAACAGATCAATGCTAACAGTGCACCCGCCACACTTATTGAGAGAAAAAGTTTGTCGCTCGCAACCAATATGCCGAGCATACTGACCGCTCCGGCATACTGCCAGCTGCGAATACGTACAGCCCTGATCAACCACACCAGACTCAGCAAATAAACGAGATACTCCAGATTGCGCGTGGTAAGCATTGCCATATTTACCGGCAATAATCCTCCGGCATAGGGTTGTGCCGGCACTAGCAGCAGTACCGAGGAAAGTAATAAGCACATTGTGCCGAGTGCCAAAGGGCGGCGTTCAATCCGTGACAACAGATAAATAAATCCGGCCAGTGTAACAATAACTGCACCGACACTTACTGCGATAAAGGCATGACTAGTAAATCCAAGCACTTTTACAAGATAAAATAGCGGCCATTTCAGTAAGAAACTATGCTGATCGGGAAAGGCGGCTCCATGAAAAGTAGCCGCATTTTCAAACAGATAACTGTTGACCAGCTGATCGGCGTTGCCTTGCTGCAAAGCGGCGCCCAGACCGGCCCAGAGCAGCGTGGTGGCCAAAAGCACGACCAGGCTTAACCCCAGATACAGCCGCCCAAACCGACGGCGTTCACCAAGATTTCGCCAACGGCGGGTAGCTGGCGTATTGTGCCAGTGCCGATAAGCCCGAATAATTTTCTTGCGGCGCTGCCGCCAACTTTTTAGGCTAGAAGCAAAGCGACGAGAAAGAAGTTTTTTTTTGGAAGTATTCGCTTGAGAAAAAATATGTGTTTTATAGAGGTAAAAATTCCACAACGTAGTAATGGCCAGTGCTAACGTACGACAAACCACTGCTGGCAGTACATCCGACAACAGTTGCGTCACTAGCAAGGTAAAACCAAAATTAAAAACCAGCAGCAGGCCAGTCAGCAATGCTTGCCGTAGTACTACGCGGTGGTGCATGCGAGTATCGCCAAAGGTCACAATTTTCTGTAATGCAAAGGAGACAATCAGCCCTACACAATACGACAAACCGACAGCCATAACACTGCTGGCGCCCAAACCCTGTGCTCCCAGAATTACTAACAGTTCCAAAAGATAGACACTTATACCGATGATGAGGTAGCGCCGCATCCGTCGGCTGGCTAGCAATTTGCGCAAGCGGCTCACAACCGGACCGAAGACTTTCGATCAATCACATACAAGGGCCGATTCTGTGTCTCGCTGTGAATATGCGACAGATACAGTCCAATAATTCCTTGGGACATCATCACAATTCCGGTCAGGAACAAGACTAGAACTGTGACATAGGCGCTGCCGGTGGCATGCACGCCCAAGGGATCTCCCAGCAATAAATTTGTCACCATCGCTAAACCAAGCAGCATGGAAAGCGGCAATATCACTGCACCGATGTAGGCGGTAATATACAGCGGTGAGCTGCTCAGTGAAACCACACTATCTATTGCCAGCTTGCACAGCTTACGAAATGAATAACTTGGCCGATCATGTGCCCGCGGCTGAGCCGCAAAACTAACATACGCTCGTTCATAGCCGAGCCAATCAATCAATCCGCGGGTAATACGGTTTCTTTCGTTCATCAATACAAAATCGGCCTGCACAGCTTGATCAATCAGGCGGTAATCAGTGGCTGCCGGATCAAGTTTAAGGTGCGCTACTTGGTTGAATATGTAGTAAAACAGCTTGGAACCGAGACGCTTCACCGAACTGTGGTATTGATTGGTGCGGCGCATGCCAATCACCACTTTGCTGCCATCCTCCCAACGCTGAATAAACTTGGGAATCAGACGAATCGGATGTTCACCATCAGCATCCATAATAAGTATGGCAGCACCCTTCGCTAGCTGAATACCGGCAGTAGTGGCAATTTCCTTACCAAAATTACGCGATAAACTGATCAGTCTAATATGCTGGTCTTTTTTTGCCAAGCGCTGAAGCCCGGCTAAAGTGCGATCAGTGCTGCCGTCATTGCAATACAAGATTTCGTAGCTGTAACCGCGCAGGTTCTTCAATTGAGATTGTAGTTGGGTATGAAAACTCACCAAACCGGCCTGCTCATTATAAAGCGGTACTACGATAGATATAAGCGGCAATTTTTTAGTGGTCATGCGTACAGAGTAGTATAGTAAATTATCACAGAAAAGTCAATTATGTCAATGTTGTGCTGGCCTCTTGGAAACTATCTCCAGCCAGCCTTTCCGCTGGCAGAGAAGAAGGGCTGGCGCACCAATAGTCAGCGGTAACCAATAGGTGACCAAACGATACAGCAGGGCCACGGCAAGGGCAGTCGGAGCGTCTATGCCGTAAGCGATGAAGCCGGCGGCCAGTCCGGCTTCAAAACCGCCCAAGCCGCCTGGTGTTGGTGTAACCGCTCCCGCTCCGACACCAAAGCTAAAAATCATCAAAATAAAGGTGAGGGGCAGATAGGCGTGCAAGGCCCACATGCAACAGGCTAAACACAGCGTATTACAGATTGTTACCAGCATAGATGTCACCAGGGAGCCCAGCAGGGCAATCAAACGATGCCGATAGCTGCGAAAGTGGCCGCTGAACTCCCGCATAAACCGCCTAAAACGGCTAGGGGCCCAAAAAACTCCGGCCAATAAGCCTATACCAACCGCCAACAAGCCGATTTTGAGAGAATTTGATCCTATAAGTTGCTGATAACGCAGCGGCAAAAGCGCTGCCGAAGAAAAACCCACTAAAACCGACAGTAGCAGGACGGCGTGTCCTATAAACCCCATGACATTATTTAGAGCTACTATGCCACTCGCCTGGGCCGGCCGATGACCTTCATGCCGCAAATAGGCATAATTTGTACCTAAAGCTCCAATACCAGCCGGCAGCAAGCGATTTATGAACATGGCAGCAAACTGAACAATGACTGTTCGGCCAAAATGAAGTCGCCGCACAGCTAGCCAACAGTACGTGCCAGCAGCGGCAAAATAAGTGATCAGCATAAAAGCCACCGCCGCCAATAACCAGCTGCTAACTGGATGGCGTACCAAGTGCCAGCTGGAGCGAAAGCTCCCAAAACTCGGCAAGAAAATATACAGACAAAGAATAGCTATAGCCAGTATGAGCAACTGACGCCGCCGATGAGGGCTTTTGGAGTCGAAGAGAGCCAGCATAGTGTACCGCTCATTATTACTGAGACAAGCGGCAAGCACAAGCAGCTTATAGGTAGAAAAGTTTACTGTTTAAAATCTTACCCTGAGTTAGGGCTTATTGTGCTTAAATATAGTTACTCAATCGAGTTTGAGAACAGCAGCTAAGCATGACGACATCCGGATATCATAAATACTTCATCAAGCGCGCCATTCCTCATTACGTCATATTGGCAGCGCTCTACATTTTGCTGGTTTTCATTTTGCCGGCTAATAGCCACACGCTGCACACCTACAACTTATCCTCTAATCAATACCACTTCATCCTCCTCCTGATCATCTTGCCCTCAGTAGCAGTCTGGTTTACGGCTTTTTTGGCATATGTAAAACTTTGGGAATATGCCCACTCCATTAAAAAAACTGCCGAAGGACCTCATTTTGCCAGTCTAGCTCGGGGGTGTGCGTGGCTGGCTTGGAGTTTGCCGATCACCGCTATTATTCCATTTTGCCTGAACGCCCTGGCGAATCACTGGCCGGAGTTTCATCCGACAGCAATCATTATCAGCAATTATCTTAATCTTTTTATTCCCCTGATAGCATTCAGTATTATTGCCAATTCGGCCCGCGGCTTAATGGCCAGTAATCCTCGGGTAGCTATGAATCAGGAAAGCGCCCGTTTTATTGTGTTGGGATTTTTAGCCGCTGGCGTGCTCTACTGCCTCTTAACCTTCCGTCGATTTGATCTCAGCAGCCTCAGTTCAGCCGACAATCCCTATTTCTTGCCAATTTGGCTGCTGATTTTAACGGTCACTATTCCATATTTGTACGCTTGGTTTATTGGACTACTGGCCGCCTATGAATTAACACTATTCACTCGCTACGCCAAAGGAGTGCTCTATCAGCAAGCATTGCGCTATGTGATCGGCGGATTGGTAGCGGTTATCCTCAGTTCGATCGCCTTGCAAAATACCAACAGCCTTATTCCGCGAACAGGCTATCTGATGATTGATTATCGCTTGGTGCTAACGTTCCTTTTCCGGCTTATTGGAGGTGCTGGCTTTATATTGCTGGCTATTGGCGCGATGCGACTTAAAAAGATTGAGGAAGTGTAGAACGATGAACGCCAAGCGCCAAGCCACTCCTCTCTACGATGAAGTCGTCCGCGTCACCCACGTCTACCTCGGACCGGCGGCTGAACGTTTTATTGCTCGTCAAGTGGAAAATCATCTCCATAAAGCCCCTGAGGAACTCTCAAAAGCTGATTTGCTTAAGCTCATTGACTGGATTCGAGTGGTTGTTTCTTTATTGACGGAAGACAGCGACATTATTGAAGAATACGCCAGCGAACTACAGAAACTGGCTCGGGGAAAGCCGGCTGATGATACCAGAAATGGAGGTTTCTACCGTGCCACGAACTAAGCAGCCGATTACGGTCATCCCTGCCGGCCCGTTATGGGCAGCGGTAGTCT
>CAYZSM010000038.1:0-5829 GCA_964481105.1 uncultured Candidatus Saccharibacteria bacterium
GCGGTGACTGGAGTTCAGAACGTGTGCTCTTCCGATCTGGATAAAAACTTCCAGTTGCCAAAAGGCGGCCAGGCCGAAATTGACATGGGCGAAGTGCGTCTCCAAGAGGCCCGACTCGGCGGCAAGATTGATCAACTCCACCTAAAAGACGCTCGGTTACAGATAACCGATTATAAAACCGGTAAGCCGCTGTCCAGCTTAACTACCAGAGACCAAACCAAAGCCGTCAAAGCCTGGCGCCATCGCACCCAATTGCTCTTTTACGCATTGCTAGCAAACCACAGCGGACGATTTGATGCCGTCGAAACCATCAGCACGCAACTACTCTATGTCGAAGCTGAAGATGCTCAAGCCATGAGCTTGACGCTCTTACCGGCGCCCGAAGAATTACAGCGACTGGAGCAACTGATAGCGGCTGCCTGGAAGCACATCAATCAGCTTGATTTTCCCGATACCCGGCATTACACCGAAGATATTGCCGGTATCCAAGCTTTTGAAGAAGACTTACTGCACGGCGACATATAATAAAGACTGCCCGGAGGTAATCCAGGCAGTCTAAAATTTTTGTACTTATGTAGGAAGCAGGCTATTTCTTTTTGCGAATAACACGCTTTTTGGCGGCTGGTTTAGCTATTCTGGCAGTTGGTGCCATGGCAGCTGACGAAGCGCCAACTGCAGCTTCAGCTTCAAGATTAGCAAAAACATATTTGTACAGGTTGATACCGACAACAGCGCCGATAACCGGACCCAGTACGTAGGTGTTGAGCACCCAGGCTTTCACACCAAGCGCGACAGCTGGGTTCAATAGACCAATAGCCGCCGAAGAGGCAGCCAAAATACCAATTGCGTAAAACAGACCGGCAATCGCAGCGGCAGTACCAATGGCATACCGTTGGAAAGAAGCAGCAGCCCATCCAAAAGCAAACACAGCTGTGCCAACTGACTCGGCAATTAAAATATGTACGTCATATTTGCCGCCGATAGTGGGGAAGGTGTTCTTAACAAAATAGGTGTACAGGTAGTATGCACCCCATGCTCCAAGCATTTGAGCAGCGATGTAACCGATAGCGCGCACTGTCGACAATTTTTGAGCAGTCCACATACCCAGCGTTAAGGCCGGGTTAAAGTAGCCGCCGGAAATTGCACCGACCGCCGTGGTCAGGGCCATTACTGTTATGCCCGCAACCAGGGCTACAAACAGCGGGATGCCGTATTGTGAGCGCTGAATGCTCAAGAATAAGAATGTCAAAGCGCCAGTACCTAAAAACTCCGCCACATATGTAGCTATATTGCGTCTTCCAAACATATTTGGAACCTCCACTTAGTTAATGCCATAATCGTACCGTTAGTTCTCCGTTTTGTAAATACCCTTCGAGTGATCAGGGCAGCAGTGATCTAGCGAGGCGTGGCCGCTGCCAGCCGCAATGAGCCGTCAGTCAGTACCATGAGCGTTGATACGCCGAGTAAGGTTCGGGTGGTGACATACTTGATACGTTGCTCAATGGCTTCACGTTGTTGCTCGACTGCAGTGTGCATATCATAGGGGTAAAGCCGACGCGCTTCTTCATACATATGCCAGACATCCCAACCAAATAATTGCAACTCGTGCTGGTTATCATGGCTGAAGCGATCAGTGTCAAAGGTAGTACCCGGAATGTAATTGAGCATCAGCGCTACTTCGTTATGCGGTCCGCTAAGAGACGGAACACTTTCTGCCGAACTGCCGGTTTGGTGACGAATAGTTTCCACCACTGTTTTCTTATACAAAAACTCGCCCTTGGGATCATTATTTTCCTTCGGCATATAAATAGGCTTTAGGGCATCTAAATACAGCATGCGGCCGATCACTTCATTAACAATATAACGCCCGTCATAGGCATCACCGAGAATTAAATGAGCTAACCCGCGCAACTGTTCTTGGTGTTCCGGGCGTTGCAATCGATCCAAAATGAGATTAATATTATCGACCGCTCCGCAACCGGTATTGGATCCGCTTTGATGATCATCAATATGACCGCCAAAACCAATGCCAATATCTTTGAAGCGCTCAATGACTCGACGAATATCTTCTTCAAACTGTAAGTTGACAGCCATATGTTCGGTGTCGAGAACGCGGTGGGCAAGTGCGGCATGCACCGTGCCACCGGCCACTTTTGGCGCTAGTGACCGAGCCTGCAACTCTGGCTTATCATCCCAACCAGCTAAAATTCGCCCGTCTATACAACGGGTCGGAGCAGTATCATCAGCTTTAACTATGTAGGATTCCAGATTTTCTGCCTGCAGCACCTTCGCCACTCGGTGTTCGAGGTCAGGATCTTGAGTTAGGCGGCGGTGGAGTGATACTCCTTCTTGATTCCAGATTTTTTCCGGCGGATAAACGAATACGACTTTGGCGGTCTTTTGAACGGCCTCGGCTACCACTTGATCGTATACCGTAATGATATATTTCATGTTTATGAAGTTAGGATTATTTTACCACTTTTGCCCTTCGTTGTATTAAAATACGAGGATGTGGAGTGATTTCAAGCAGTTCATCTTGCGCGGCAATACCGTGGAGCTAGCTGTCGCCGTAGTCGTCGGCGCAGCCTTCGGCACCATTGTGTCAGCTCTGGTAAAAGATCTGATTACGCCGCTTATCGCCGCAATTGGCGGTCAGCCCGACTTTTCTCATCTGTATTTTACGATTAATCACAGCAAGTTTTTGTATGGAGATTTCGTTAACGCCGTTATTTCATTCTTAATTATTGCAGCAGTGGTTTTTTTCCTGATTGTGCAGCCAATCAACAAACTGATTGACCGAGTCAACCGCAGCAAAACTTCGGAAGAGCCCAGTGAAAAGAAATGCCCGCAGTGCCTCAGTGATATTCCGCGCGCCGCGCAGCGCTGCAAATTTTGCACTGCAAAGCTAACATAGATTTTGGAAAAAACCTGTCGACAGCTAGTTGCAATACGCAGCTGCCAGGTTTATAGTTAAAAGTAACTTTGTGATATATATCATAAAATTGCCGCCGGGCTCTCTAGCCGCGAGGCGACTCTTCCCTAAAAATTAATTGTTAACGAAAGCGATGCATATGCCAGCACGGGATACTATTTTAACTATTAATACTGTTGAGCCGGCTTTAATTCCAGCCCTCCAAACTCTGAGTAAAAACTTAAAAAGGGAGTTGCGGGGGTTGGTGCTCATAGATGCCAGTTATGTGGACCATCCCGCCCGACCCAAAGATACCAGCGGCCTATTCACCGAAATCATCTGTGATTTTGACAATCCTAATGAACTGCAAGCAGCACTTAAGCCCTACAGTGATATGTTACTAGCGGTGACTTGCCGCTACGAAGACGCGATGCATCGCCTGCGCCAGGTTATTCCGTTTGTGCCCTACGTCCATACTCCATCAGAATCATCGCTGCTGTGGTCAACCGAAAAACCGCTGATGCGCGACCGTTTAAGCAATTACGATGAACGTCTCACACCTCTCTATCAGTACTTGGAGGAAGAAGATCTACCAAGACTAAAAACCTTGATAAAAGACTTCAAATATCCCCTGATTGTGAAACCTGGCGGGTTGCAAGATGCTTTACTGGTAACCCGTTGTGAAACGGAGCAGGAACTTCGTGATTGCCTGGATAACACCTTTGAAGTTATACATGAGGTGTACGCTCGTCGTCATCGCCGCCAGAAGCCCAGCCTCCTGGTGGAGGAAATGATGGAAGGCGACATGTATTCCACCGATGCCTACGTAACTCACGACGGTGAAGTTTTCTGTCTACCGCTGGTGGAGGTGATTACCGCGCATTCACTGGGTCTTCCGGGTTTTTACAGCTACCGGCACATTTTGCCGACGCCTTTGCCGCAAAAAGAAGTTGACGCCGCTTTTTCGGCTGCTACGGCAGCTATTAAAGCACTCAATTTGAGCGCCACTTCAACGCATATTGAAATGTTTCGCACGGCTGAGGGATGGAAAATCATTGAACTCGGGGCGCGTATTGGTGGGTATCGCCAAGCATTGTATCAAGAGGCCTACGGGATTGATCATTTCTATAATGATTTGGCAATTCGCGCCGGCATTAAGCCGACAATGCCGGGTAAGCCACTCCGCCACGCTGCCGGCTTCAATATGTATGCCGACGAAGAAGGGGAAATTGAAGCCATTGAGGGCCTTGAAAAGGCTCGCAAGCTGCCAAGCATGGTCTGGCTGAAGCCTCATGCTAAATCTGGCGATACGGCATTATTTGCCAGCAATGGCGGCCAGCTGATTGTTGATGGCATTTTGAGCAATGCCGATCCGGAGCAACTGGAAGAAGACGTCGCCAAAGTCCGCGAACTGGTAAAAATAAAAATCAAAAAGCCGGCAACGCAGCTCGCTCAGGTTTAGTGCTCTCGCTAAAGTTTAGTGCTTTTGGTGACGGCGTTTCAGTCCGGCAACCTGCAAGCGCACAGTTTGGCGATCTACTAGGGACTGAGCATGCTCCAGGCTCACCTGATCTTTGGCTTCAGCTTTCATAGTGTGAGCCCGCTCCAGGGCCTTTTGGACTTCGGCTTCGTTCAATTCGTCAGCATGATCGGCTTCATCCACGAGTACGCGGAGCACCTCATCAGCTACTTCAATAAGTCCACCGTTAGTAGCAAAATACTCACGCTGAGCATCGGAATCTTTCGCCTCGCGGCGGACGGCAATAGCACCGTTTTGGGCCACCGAAACCAGCGGCATATGCTCGGTTAACACACCAATTTCACCGTCCTTGGTCGGCAAAACCACTTCATAGACCTCGTCGTCGAATTTTGTGCCACTAAGCGCGACCAACTGGAAGCGAAACATCGGTTATTTAGCTCCGGTTTTTTGCGATTTCGCGCCGACAACGTCTTTAATACCGCCCTTAAGGTAAAAGGCGCTCTCAGGTTTGTCATCGTGCTTACCCTCAAGGATTTCCTTGAAGCCCTGGATCGTATCAGTCAGTTTTACATATTGGCCAGGATTGTTGGTGAACTGCTCGGCCACAAAGAACGGCTGGCTCAAGAAGCGCTGGATGCGCCGGGCGCGGCCGACCAGCTGCTTATCTTCTTCGGACAGTTCTTCCATACCCAAAATGGCAATAATGTCTTGCAAGTCTTTATAGCGCTGCAAAACACGCTGGACTTCACGAGCGACGTTGTAGTGATCCTCACCAACAATTTCCGGGTCAAGAATGGTGGAGCTGGAATCCAGCGGGTCAACTGCCGGATAGATACCAATTTCAGTCAGCGCCCGGTTTAGAACGATGGTGGAGTCCAGATGAGCAAAGGTGGTGGCCGGTGCCGGGTCAGTTAAGTCGTCAGCCGGCACATAGACGGCTTGTACCGAAGTAATTGAACCTTCGCGGGTTGAGGTGATCCGTTCTTGCAGTTGGCCCATTTCTTGTGCCAGGTTGGGCTGGTAACCGACAGCGCTTGGCAAGCGGCCGAGCAAGGCCGATACCTCAGCGCCGGCTTGGGTGTAGCGAAAGATATTATCAATAAACAGCAGCACATCGCTGCCTTTATCACGGAAACCTTCGGCAATAGTGAGACCCGACAGACCGACACGCAGGCGAGCACCCGGCGGTTCATTCATTTGACCGAAGACCAGCGAGGTGTTTTTGAGCACACCGGATTCTTCCATTTCGTGGTAAAGGTCATTACCCTCGCGGGTACGTTCACCGACGCCGGCAAACACCGAGTAGCCGGAATGGAATTTGGCAATGTTGTTAATCAACTCCTGAATCAGTACGGTTTTGCCAACGCCGGCACCACCGAACAAACCGGCTTTACCACCCTTGGTCATCGGACAAATCAAGTCAATAACCTTAATGCCG
>CAYZSM010000039.1:0-4512 GCA_964481105.1 uncultured Candidatus Saccharibacteria bacterium
CGAGTGGCTGACCGATGCAACGCTTGCCGGCGATCTCATAAAAGGCTGGCGAGCAGCCTGCGATGAAGCGGCAGTGGTGTGGGGCGGCGGCGAAACCCAGGCCCTGTCCGGCTTAGTCGAAAAAGGCCGGCTGGAACTGGCCGGCTCAGCATTCGGAATTATCAAAGACAGTGCACATCTGGTGCAAGGGCAAAACCTGCGCGCTGGCGACGCCATTGTTCTGATTGAATCCAACGGCGTTCATGCTAACGGCATCAGCCTTATCCGTGAATTGGCGAAGCAGCTGCCGGACGGTTACCAAACTATGATGGCAAACGATCAACCATTCGGCGAAGCAGCTATGATACCGACTCACATCTATGCCCGACTGGTAAAATCCCTGCAAACTGCTGGACTAGATATACATTATCTGTCGAATATTACCGGGCACGGCTGGCGCAAACTGATGCGCGCTGAACAGGCCTTTAGCTACGAAATACATGCAGTCCCACCGTTACCGGAAATTTTTCGCTTTATTGGCGAGCAAGCCGGCAATGATCTTACCGAAATGTACGGCAACTACAATATGGGAGCCGGTTACGCGGTATACCTGCCGGCCGAACAAGCGCCAGAAGTTATTACACTGGCTCAAAAATGCAGCTTGAGAGCATGGCTTGCCGGCAGCGTCAAAGCCGGCCCCAAACAAGTAGTCATTAAACCGCTGGACATTACTTTTGCTGCCGACAGCCTGGAGGTGCGTTAGTGCAGGTCTATCAGGGCATCCAGGCTCTTTCTGATTTTCGCCGCACCAAACTTCTAGCCCGCCTGCAGGTTATTGATGCCGCAATTAGTGCTGTCGATGCCGAATATGTGCATGTGATTGATGCAACCAGCAAACTTTCAGCGGACTATGAACAACGCTTAAAGCAGCTCACCATCTATGGAACTCCATTTAATGGTGAGCGCTCTGGCCAGCTCTTTTTCGTCGTACCCCGTCCCGGCACTATTTCACCGTGGTCAAGTAAAGCCACCGATATTATCCATAATTCCGGTTTGGAGGCAGTGAAGCGGGTCGAGCGCGGAATTGCGTACTATGTCCAGGGCGGCAAGCCAGCAAAAAAACAGGACATTGCCGCTCAATTGCACGATAAAATGATCGAAACAGTGCTGCCTGAAATAGCAGCAGCTGAAGTACTATTTCAAACTGCTCCGCCAAAACTGTTAACATCCATACCACTCCTCAAAAAAGGTCAGCAGGCTCTGATTGATGCCAATACGGCGCTCGGTTTGGCGCTAGCCGAGGACGAAATCCAGTATTTATACGAGGCGTACTCTCAGTTGCAGCGTGACCCGACCGATGTGGAACTGATGATGTTTGCCCAGGTCAATAGTGAGCATTGCCGGCACAAAGTCTTCAACGCCGACTGGATAATCGATGGCCAAAAACAGCCGAAAAGCCTCTTTAAAATGATCAAAAACACCTATGAAAAAGGCGGCCAGGACGTGCTGTCGGCCTATCACGATAACGCTGCGGTTATAAAAGGGCCGGAAGGCGGACGCTTTTTTGCTCAGCCGGAAAGCGGAGAATATGGCTACACTACCGAAGCCGTGCACAGCGTCATTAAGGTAGAAACCCACAATCATCCCACGGCTATCGCCCCGATACCGGGGGCAGCTACCGGCATTGGCGGCGAAATTCGCGATGAAGCCGCCACTGGCAGAGGAGCAAAATCCAAAATGGGTCTGAGCGGCTTCAGTGTTTCCAATCTAGAGATTCCCGGGAACCTGCGTCCCTGGGAACAGCCGTATGGTAAGCCGGATCGCATTGCCTCAGCGCTGGATATTATGTTGGAAGCGCCAATCGGCGGCGCCGGTTTCGCCAACGAATTCGGTCGTCCGAATCTGGCGGGCTATTTCCGAACCTACCAACAACAAACAGATGATCAGTTGTGGGGTTATCATAAGCCGATTATGATTGCCGGTGGTCTTGGCAATATTCGCGAGGAACATGTCGACAAAAAACGTTTGCCGGTCGGCGCGCTGGTGATTGTGCTTGGCGGCCCGGCAATGCTGATCGGGCTTGGTGGAGGCGCCGCCAGCAGCATGCAGTCCGGCAGCAGCGACGCCAGTCTGGACTTCGCCTCGGTGCAGCGCGGCAACGGCGAGATGGAACGCCGTGCTCAAGAAGTCATCGATAGCTGCTGGGCGCTCGGCGGCAAAAATCCAATCGTCAGCATTCACGACGTTGGTGCCGGCGGCTTATCCAATGCCTTGCCAGAACTGGTGCACGATTCAGGCCGCGGCGCCCAGTTTGAACTGCGTGACATCCCGAGTGCTGAACCCGGTTTATCACCCCTAGAAATTTGGTGCAACGAAGCTCAGGAACGCTACGTCTTGGCTATTGCGCCGAAAGATCTTGAACAATTCACGGAGCTTTGCCGCCGCGAACGTTGTCCCTTTGCGGTTGTCGGCAGTATTACCAGCGAGGAACGTCTAACCCTTCATGACCGGCTTTTTAAGAATAATCCGGTCGACTTGCCGATGGATGTTCTCTTTGGCAAACCGCCTAAAATGGTCCGCGAAATTGTCAGGCAGGTGTCATCCGAAAGCCCGTTTAAGCTGAATGTAACCCTGGAGGAAGCAATCGAGCGCGTGCTAAAACTGCCGGCCGTTGGCAGCAAGAAGTTTTTGATTACTATTGGTGATCGAACCGTCGGCGGACTGGTGGCCCGTGATCAAATGGTCGGACCGTGGCAGGTGCCGGTCAGCGATGTGGCAGTAACGGCAGCGACATTCGACACCAATCGGGGTGAGGCCATGGCAATGGGGGAGCGTACACCCTTAGCTACCCTCAATGCTCCGGCGGCAGCCCGGATGGCAATCGGTGAAACTATTACCAACCTCATGGCCGCCGACATTAAAAAGTTAGCCGACATCAAATTGTCCGCTAATTGGATGGCGGCGGTTGGCCAAGGCCAGGAAGACCAGCATTTATACGATAGTGTTCGGGCAGTCGGGGAAGAATTTGCACCAGCGCTAGGGTTGACTATCCCGGTTGGCAAAGACTCGCTCAGCATGCGCACCACCTGGCAAGAAAACAAAACCGCCAAAAGCGTGATTTCACCGATTTCCCTGATTATTAGCGGCTTTAGCCCGGTGAGTGATGTCCGCAAAACGCTTACGCCAGAGCTCGATATTACGAGCAAGAGTTGCCTCATTTTGTTGAACTTGGGTGAAGACAATCCTCGGCTGGGCGGCTCGGCGCTAGCGCAGGTGTACAACCAAACAGTCGGCACAGTGCCCGACGCTGAGCCGACTGTCCTCAAAAACGCCTTCGCTAAAATCCACGATCTCAAAACCGCCGGCAAAATTCTAGCTTTGCACGACCGCTCTGATGGCGGGCTCCTGACAACCGTGCTGGAGATGGCTTTCGCCAGCCGTTGCGGGCTGGAACTGGAAATCAGTGGTCTACCCGGAAACCCTTTGGAAAAACTTTTCAATGAAGAATTGGGCGTCGTAATCCAGGTACGTGAAACTGACAAGCGGCTCATATTAAAGCTGCTCGGCGAACGAGCCACACTAATTGGCGTCCCCACAAAATCCCAAAAAATTATCATTAAGGACGGCTCGACCGAACTCTATCGTAACAGCCGGGCGCACCTAGAAAATTGGTGGAGTGACACCAGCTATCAATTGCAAAAACTGCGTGATAATCCCGACAGTGCTGACCAAGAATATGTCGCTATCCAAGACGACAGCGACCTCGGGCTGTCAGCCGAGTTAGCCTTTCAGCCGACCATCAAGAAGTACAAGACCAGGCCGAAGGTCGCAATTTTGCGCGAGCAGGGAGTAAACGGCCAAATTGAAATGGCCGCAGCATTCGATAGGGCCGGTTTTACCAGTGTAGATGTGCACATAAACGACATTTTGAGCGGCCGTCACAAACTGGATGACTTTGTCGGTCTAGCCGCGTGCGGCGGCTTTAGTTACGGAGACGTACTTGGTGCCGGCGAGGGTTGGGCTAAATCCATCCTTTTCCATCCACAGCTACGGAAAGCTTTTCAAAAATTCTTTGAACGGCCTGACACCTTCAGCCTGGGAGTCTGTAACGGCTGCCAAATGCTCGCTGCCCTGAAAGAGTTAATTCCCGGTGCGGCGGCCTGGCCGGCTTTCCTAAAAAATACATCCGAGCAATTCGAAGCCCGTCTAGTGACAACCTACATTAAGGCTTCGCCCTCAATATTTTTTGCAGGGATGGAGGGCAGCTGTTTGCCCATTCCGGTCGCCCACGGCGAAGGTCGAGCCAGTTTTGGCAGTGACCGTAACGTCCAGCAAATGATTACCAATAATTTAGTCGCCCTGCAATATGTTGATAATTATGGCCAAATCACCGAAGATTATCCGGCTAATCCGAACGGCTCCACATTCGGAGTTACCGGCCTGACTACCCCGGACGGCCGGGCGACTATCCTGATGCCTCATCCCGAACGAGCTTTTCTAACCCGACAACTATCATGGCACCCCAAAGAATGG
>CAYZSM010000039.1:4522-5761 GCA_964481105.1 uncultured Candidatus Saccharibacteria bacterium
TTGCGGGGTTACTGGTTTTCCGCGGTGTGCTCTCCCCATCTGGTCATAATAACCCCCCTGGCTCAAAATTTTCAAAAATGCTCGCGACTGGGTAGGCTAATAAGCTAACGTATTAGCTCCACTTGACATAACATGTTATAATATTCACAATGTCGGTTGAGCAAACAGAGGAAGCCTTACTTTTTTTACGCACTGGATTAGCAGGGAGTGCGCCTGCTGGCTTTATTAGTGGTCTAGCAAGTCGCTTCAATGCTGAAGTGATCAACCCAGGGGAAATTCGGACACAGCTGCGCACAATAGGTGTCCCCGAGGAACACATCAGCAAAGACCTCCCTCGGGAAACAGAACATCGGATAAAAACAACAATACAAATTGGTACGAGTGTCGTCAATGAGGGTTACGTAAACGGTCAAGCGATGCGCAACCGTTATCGCCAACTGATCCGGGAAGTCGGCGGCGTTAGCGTAGTTTTAATGCAGATCGACACCGACATGACAACTATCCAACAACGCCTTGAAGCTCGCTATCCTAGTGAAGTAGTAACATCCAAATTAAAATTTATTCGCACCAAGCAAGAGCCCACTTTGGTTCTTCCAAGCAGTACAGGCGAAGAGCATGTCAGAATTAACGGAGCGCTCGGACCGGCAGTCATGATAGGCATTGTCGAACACCACCTCGTGAAACGGGGTCTCCGACCACCTTTAGAGCGTTAGCTTGTAGGCACTTTAGGCGGCCAGGAATTTGACGCACTGCTCGTGCTTTTCGTCGTCAATTTTGCCCTCGGCGTGCATGATATCGATCACTTCGCGGGTAGTCATAAAAGCGTGCAGTTGATAGCCTTGCGCCTCCAGATTTTGGCGGCCGCCCTTGCCGTAATCCAGCAGCACCACGGCATCTTCAACGACTAACTCATACCGTTCCATGGCAGCAATGGCCTCCAGCAGAGAAGTCGCGCGGGTGCACAGATCTTCAATCATTACTATTTTTTCACCCTTGTGATACTCGCCCTCGAGAGCCTTTTGTAGCCCATATTCCTTTTGCAGGCCCTCTTTTCGCATAAAAATCCAGGGTTGATCCAATTCCAGGCTAACGGCACCGGTAATTGGCAGGGCAGCATACGCCACACCAGGTAAGCGGACGAATTCGAGAGTGGCGAGCAAGTCTGGATAATGTTTAGCGACCTTATTCATAACTTGCGGATAACTAATAAACAGTCGCAAATCCAAATACATTGGACTG
>CAYZSM010000040.1:0-5710 GCA_964481105.1 uncultured Candidatus Saccharibacteria bacterium
AAACAACACCTTTACGCAAATCAGAATGAAAATTTTTAATCACACTCGGCGCTAAAAAAAGACCGGCTATATAACCGCAGAAGAAACCGACGCTACAAACCAGATAATAGACAAAACTCAGCCGCTTATAAGCCGCCAAAAAAATCGCGGCGCAAACGATAATGGCGAAATCGAGAAAATTCATAGAGTATTTATTTTGGGACTAATCCATGGGCAGTATATACCCCGCAAGACAAAGCTCTCAAGAATATGGTAGAGTAACAGGGATGAGAATTTTGAGCAGCGAACTCCCAAATCATGTCGGCAAGACTGTCCATATTGAAGGCTGGCTGCACAAAAAGCGCCTGCTTGGCGGCCTGACGTTTATTAACGTTCGCGACCGGCACGGCCTCGTTCAGGTCGTGATCCAGGATAAAGACGAGGTCGAGAAGCTGCGCGGCCTGCAAATCGGCACAGTTTTAGCCGTTGACGGCATGGTCGTTGAAGAACCGCGAGCGCCCGGCGGCGCCGAACTGCACGACGCCAAACTGACGGTGTTGGTGCCAGTTGAAGCCGAGCCGCCAATCGAAATCGACAAGCCGCTCAGCCACAAACCTGACAATCTGGACACGCTGTTCGATTACCGGGCCCTCGGTTTGCGCAACCTCCAGGAACAAAAAGTTTTCAAAATTCGCAGCGACTTATTGCGCTACATCCGAGAATTCTTAACTGAGCGGGAATTCGTGGAGATCAACACTCCCAAGCTGGTAGCCGGTGCGGCCGAAGGCGGGGCCGAGGTCTTCAAGACTGATTATTTTGGCAAAGAAGCCACTCTGGCGCAGAGCCCGCAACTGTATAAGCAAATAATGGTCGGGGTGTTTGAGCGGGTCTTCGAAATTGCTCCGGCCTTCCGGGCTGAACTATCGGCAACCACCCGCCACGTCTCCGAGGTTACTATGCTGGACGTCGAAATGGGCTTTATTGAGGGGCATGAGGATATTCTCAAATTGCTCGAATCCTTAGTCTATAGCGTTCTGACTCGACTCTACGAAGAGCACGCTGCTGATCTAAAGAGTTTGCAGGCTCCGGAATTAAAGCTGAAACCCGAATTTCCGCGCTATTCGATGCGCCAAATCCATGACATGTATCAAAAGGAAACCGGCAAAGACATGAGCCAGGAAACCGACCTAACTCCCGAAGAAGAGAAGTGGATTTGTGAGTATGCCAAGAAACATGACGGCTGTGAGGCAGTGTATGCCACCGGCTTGCCAGCCTCCAAAATGAAGTTTTACCACATGAAAGGTGATGACGACACCGCTCGCTCGGCCGATTTATTATTCCGAGGTATTGAGATTAGTACCGTGCCGCAGCGCGAGCATCGCTACGCTGAACTTGTTAAGCAAATGCAGGCAGCCGGCATTGATCCCGACAGTCCAGGCTTTGCCGCCTATGTCAGCACTTTCAAGCATGGCTTGCCAGCCCACGGCGGCTTCGGCTTCGGCATTGACCGTCTGACCGAAAAAGCTATCGGGTTAGCTAATGTCAAAGAAGCTATCCTCTTTCCCCGCGATATCAATCGCCTCGCTCCCTAACTGGTACAATTGCTGCATGACAACGCGACATTCCGCGACCGGCGCCGAGGCGCTCTTCATGTCGGCGTTCGCGTACGCCTTGACTGGAATATTAGTGCGCGAGGTTGCACCGATGTGGGGCGATAAGGCGCAAGTAGCTGCTCGCTTTTCGCTGGTACTACTTTTGCTGGGTGCCTTTCGCATCATGAGCAAGAGCCACACGACAGTGCCGAAGGCCAAATTACCGCTGGCTGTTGGATTAGGATTGGGCTTTGCGGCGATAGTGCTACTGTTGACTGCCGCTATCGGTAAGACTACCATTGCGAATGCTCTGTTCGTATTTTATGCCTCGAGCATGGCCTCGTCGTTTATGGCTGGCACAGCACTGCTCAAAGAAGTCGTCACCTCTAACAAACTGCTGGCTCTGGCGTTTGCTATGTCAGGCATAGGCTTGTATTCGGGTGCAATAGAGCAGGGTAATCTCGGCATAGTATTTGCGCTCTTGGCTGGTTTATTCAGCGGCGGCGTTAATGTTGCCAGCAAATTATTGATTGGTGTCGACCGCAATGCTGTCTTGGTTGTGCAATACACGGTAGCAACGCTGTGTGCACTCATTCTTACTTTTGCCTCTGGCGACGAAATTATCCGAGTAGCCAGTATGCGCGGCGTGCTAGGTATCGTACTATTTGCGGCGATCATTATTACAGGATCAAAGCTGATGCTCTACGGCTTTCAAAATTTCGACGTTAATATGGGTAGTGTCATCATGGCCAGCGAACTGATTTTCGCGGCCACCATGGGCTATATATTTTTTGGAGAGATTCCCGCTCCTCACGAACTGGCCGGGGGCGCACTGGCTTTGACTGGCTCGATTGTCGGTAGTGGTTTGTTCAATAGGCCGCGACTGGCTATCTCTTTCAAAGGTCGCTAGTTCAAGGGTGTGGTTTCTGGTAGACTGAGCTGGAGTAGTATAAGCATATGCCTGATAAGAAACCCGCCGATCCTGAGAAGTCCGAACGTCAGAAAGCCTTGGAGGCACGGATTGACGCTATGCTGAAGCCGGACCAATCCGAATCGGTGGCCGTACCGGTTCGCAAAAATTCAGCGGCGACGGCACCAGAAGTACCGAAAAAAATGCTAAAAGAAATCCCCGACGACAAGCCAGATGATGAATTAGACGACAAGCCAGATGACAACGCAAACGACGACCTGAATGACAATTCTGACACCGACGCCGTGTCAGATGAGACCGAAACTCCTGCAGCCGTGAGCGACAAGCCAGACAAAAGCGCTCCTTTGGACGATAAGGAAACCGACAAAGCGGTCGAAGATATTGTTTCCAAAGAGGGGGACATTGTGTTGGCCGTTGAGGATGCTGGCCGGCAACGACGCGCTCAAACAGTTGTCAGTTCATCGAGCTGGAAAGATAAACTGCGATACTTGGCTGGCAATAAACGGCTGTGGATAGGTGTAGCGGTAATCCTGATTGTTTTGTTTGGTCTGCCGCTAACCCGCTACAAAATTCTCGGCTTGGTTATTAAGCGGCCGGTCAATCTGACAATTGTCGACAGCAAAACGAAAACTCCCGTCAGCAATGCCGAAGTAACGCTTGGCAGCGCTTCGGGTAAAACTGATGGCAGCGGCAAGGTACAGTTGCAGGCTCCCGTAGGTAGCGACAACCTCACGGTTGAAAAGCAGTACTACACGACGGCACACAGCAGTCATTTCGTAGGCTTCAAAACGGCACCATCCAGTAGTGTCAGCCTGGTTGCCACCGGACGGCTGGTGCCAGTGAGTGTCGTCAATAAAATTACCGGCCAGCCGCTCAAGGGCGCTGAAATACAAGTCTTGAAAACAACAGCCAAGACCGACGCCAAAGGTGTCGCGACGATTGCTTTACCGGCCAGCAACAGCCAGGAAAAAGCCAAAGTTTCCTTTAAAGGCTACAATCAGGCCACCGCCAGTATTACGGTGACCGACAAAGTCCTCAAAACCAATAGTATTGAACTAACACCATCTGGCCACATTTATTTTCTATCCAATTTGCATGGCAGTTTGGATGTTGTCAAAACCAACCTCGACGGCAGCGATCGCCATATTGTGCTGGAAGGCACCGGCAAAGAGGACAAGCTGAGCACTAGCTTGCTGGCTTCACGGGATTGGCACTACCTGGTACTCAAGGCCCGGCGCGACAGCGATCAAGCAGCGCTCTACTTGATTGACACCGCTACCGATAAAGTCACCCAGTTTGATAACGGCAACGCCGACTTTTCACTGATTGGATGGTACGGGCATTCCTTCATATATAGTCTGACGCGCAGCGCCTTGTCGCCATGGCAATCGGGCCGGGAAGTAGTCAAAAGCTATGACGCCGAGAACCTCCAGCTGAACCAGCTCGATCAAACCCAAGCTGAAGGCGACGCTGATTCCTACATCCAGCAATATCTCTCTAATTTTTACATCGTCAACGGCGCTTTGGTGTATAGCACTCAGTGGAACGACTATTCAGGGTTTGCTCCCGATCTGAGCGGGAAGAGTAATACCATTCGGGCCATCAATCCGAACGGTCAAAACAAAAAAGACTACCAGTCGTTCCATGCCGACGGCACCAGTTTTACCCAAGCAGTCTTGTACAAGCCACAGGCTGTGTATTTTGGACTCTATAGCGGTGGCGACAAAACAGACTTTTTCGAATACGAAAACCAGACTGTTAAGCTAGCCGGCGATGTTGACCAGAACGCCATCAACCAAGGATATCCCACCTATTTGTTGTCGCCATCCGGAACCAAGACATTTTGGACGGAGCTGCGCGACGGTAAAAACACCCTCTTCGTCGGTGATGATAATGCCGATCACCAAAAACAAATTGCCAGCCTCAGCGACTATTCGCCCTACGGCTGGTACGGCGACAATTACGTGCTGGTTTCCAAAAACAGCAGCGAACTATACGTCATGCCAGCCAGCGGCCCGACTGCTAAAAAGCCGCCGCTTAAACTAACCGACTACTACAAACCTGCCCAAACCTTTAACGGTTATGGCTATGGGTATGGCGGTCTTTAGAATTTCGAAGTATTTTACGCGGTTTTAAGGTGATGATGGCCATGCGACCGTCAGTATGCAACGAACCGCGCAGCACCCGGTTAATCATCCGATAGGGCTCGCCCAAATTTCTGATCTCAACTTTTTGGACGAGCCGCGCAGCCCGCAACTGTTTGACGATCAGATCACGCTCGGCATTGGTATCGGGAGCGATCATGTGCGATATCTGAAAATTATGCCGGATAAAACTAAGACCCTCATCAAGTGATGCGGCGCCGACCCACAAAAGCGCGTCGTTTTCGGGCGTGGACCAAAAGCGCACGTGATGCCGGCTGGTTGGCGAAGGCCCGGTCGGTATTTCAAAGGCAATATCCTGCTTGCGGCCAAACAGGTACAGCGAACTCATCGGGGCCGTCGGATACGGCTGCTCGAAGGCAATGCAAATAATCATCCGAATAAGATTTTTAAGATTGTGCCGATCGGCCTGCCGCCAGCCAGCGCCTTCCATGGCCAAAATTAGCTCCCGGCGCGTGCCAACGATGCCAATATTCAAAGGATCGGAAGCAAAACCATCGGGAGTAACGCAGTACAGCGGCAAATGATCAACCGGTCGCAGCAGGCGAAACAGGCGCACCAATGCCGGCAGCAGCACATAGGCTCCCAAACCATAGGTAGCAATGATCGCCAACCCCAGCGGCAAGCGGCGATCAAAATACGGAAAAATATCACGCACCGAGAAATAGGCGATAATAATGCCGGGAAGTAAAACGGCCATGCGCTTAGCAAGCCTCAGGACATACTGAATCATTAGCTATGTATCATACAATGGATGCATATGATTGACGATGAAAAAGGCGACTTCCAGGAAGCAGTCTGGGCCTATTACCATGCCCACGGTCGACATGACTTACCCTGGCGCCAACTGCCGGCTGACGGCACGGCGGCCTATGAAATTATGGTCAGCGAACTGATGCTGCAGCAAACCCAAGTCAGTCGTGTCATTCCCATGTACAGCCGGTTTTTAGCGCTGTTTCCGACGGTCCAGGCTTTGGCGGCCGCGCCGCTTGGCGAGGTGCTGAGGGCCTGGAGCGGCCTGGGTTACAATCGCCGGGCTAAGTTCC
>CAYZSM010000041.1:0-5695 GCA_964481105.1 uncultured Candidatus Saccharibacteria bacterium
TGGGAAGATTTTGCTTCGGGTCGAGCTATTTATAAGCGCTACGGCAAAAAAGCCGCGGAAATTACTGACGAGCAGGCCTGGAAAAGCATTGCTCGCAATTTGAGCCTCGGTATTTTTGAAAACATTGCGATTGTCCAGCCGGATTTGGTTATTATTGGCGGCGGTGTCGGAACATATTTTAAGCACTACCGCGCCCATTTATTGAGTGAGTTACGGCGCTATGAAACGCCCTTGGTACCAATTCCAAAAATAATCGGCGCTCAGCGCGCCGAAGAAGCGGTCATTTACGGCTGCTATGATCTTGCGAAACAGCAGTTTGGACATGGAAAAGCTAATCGCTAGGCTACAGGCTGAATTTCCGGCGCTGCGCTTTACGCCGGGGCAGCAGTTTTACTGGTCGCCGGAAAGCGGCGAAATTTTCTATGTCCACGGTGCTAACGGCCGCAAAGCAACTTGGTCGCTACTGCATGAAACCGGCCACGCGCTACTAAAGCATCAGAGCTACAAGGCGGATTTTGAACTTTTGCGGCTGGAAGTGGCCGCCTGGGAGCGGGCTCGCCAATTGGCAGCCACCATTGGCCTAAAAATTGACGAAGATCATATCCAAGATTGCCTGGATACCTATCGGGACTGGCTCTATAAGCGCAGCATTTGCCCGTCTTGCGCCGCCAAATGTCTGCAGCAGGATGATTTTGCGCAGTATCGCTGCTTCAACTGCCACACCGTTTGGCGCGTTAGCGCCAGCCGCTTTTGCCGGGCTTATCGATCCACAAAAAACCTCCGCTCGGGAGCGGAGGTTTCGGTTGCCGCCTAAGCGGCGCTCGTCACTCTTAAGACCTTAAACGGTCTTCTTGGTGCGACGGCTGAGGCGGCCGCCCTTGGCGCCGGCCTGGCGAGCCAGGTCACGGTTGGCGTAAAAACCGCCGGTGCGGCCCAATTTGCCGCCCTTGGCACCGATTTTGGCGTAGAAATCTGGGCCGTATTTACTTTTGTTGGTGGCTGCGGCTGCCTGGCCGCCTGCTTTAGTTCCTGCCATGATGAGGTTTCTCCCTTACCTTAGTTGCTCTCGAGATACAATAAAAAGGGTTCCTCGCCCAGTGGACGAAAAACCCTCTAATCTCTCTCGAAATTAAGCGTATTGTATCACGCTATTGTTTTGGTGTCAACAATCTGCTGGTTGGGTGTTCTGGCTCAGTTTAGCGTTTGGCTTTTGTGGCAGTAGCGGCAGTCGTGCCGGGAGTTGTAGCAGCTGCCGTTGGCGTTCCGGAGAACGTTAGTGGTGCAACCAAAATAATCTTGTTGGTGCTGGGACGATACAAAATAGCCTGACCGGCTTTAACATACATCAGTACTCGGTCACCATTTTGAGCGTTCGCGAAGAAAGCTGACTGTTTTTTGGCGGCAGCGGCATCGCTGACATTGGCGATAGTCGGCGTCTCATTCTTCGGTAGCTGCATCAGCGCTCCAACTTTTTGAATGAGCTCATTGGTTTGCCTTTGGATAATGACTTCCGGATGGGCGTTGAGCTGGGTCACCTGACTTTTCAGATCCCCGTTGCTGGCGGTCAGGTCTTTGTTGCTTGAAGAAAGCGACCAAGCCCAATAGCCGACACCGGCTAGAGCCATGACCAAGATAATTTCCAGCAGCAAGCGACCGGGTGAAGATTTTTGCTTCGGACCATCCGGTAGGTTTATGTCAGACATGCTGGCGTCTTCTTCCTCGGCCAGTTGCGCAGCGGCAGCTTCAACTGCCGGTGAAACGGTTCCCTTTTCTAGGTCACGATGAGCACTGGATAGTTCGCTACTGGTGCCAGCCTGAGATGAAACGATGACGGGTGCCGGTTTGCTGGCAGGATGGTCGTGCTCATCGGCGTCATCGTGGTCGTTATGGCCTTCTTCGGCGTCGGGCTTGTCGGTGTCAGCTTTTTCGGTTTCAGCCGGTTCGTCCGCGGATTCGTCGGATTCATTGGATTCCTCGTGATCATCCCCTGAGGAATCATGTTCATCACCGTCAGCGGGCGCCGACTCATCCTGAGCATCATTCGGTGAATCGTGCTCATCATCGTCATCAGTCTTTATGGAGACTGCTTTGCGCTCCGGCATCTCGGCTGTTTTGGTTTTGTTGGCGTTATCGGTTACTGCGTCAAAATCTTCATCTTCGGACGGCCACTGAGAATCTGGTGCCATAGTCTTCCCCACTCCCCTAAAGTTTCTACTTATGGTTATTGTACGCACAGGCCCTCGTCAGCGTCAAGCAAACCGGCAATTCAAAGTGCCGCAGGCAAACTTATTGAGCCGGGGGTGTCAATCCGTTATTAGTACTTGTATCTGTTGGGGTACTTGCGTTACTGAGATCCAATGGCGCAACATTGACGACTTTTTTAATTTCAGGACGATATAGGATGGCGATCCCGGCCTTACTGTATAGCAACACCTTATCGCCGTTCTGGGCATTCTTAAAAAACGCTGATTTATTTTTTGCGGCATTGGCGTCACTAATGTTAGCCAGAACGGGAGTCTCGTTGGTTGGCAACAGATAAAACTGGCCGATTCGGTCAGTCAATTGCTTGATTTCACCGCTGCTGGAACTGCTGGAGTCGCTGGAAAGTTTATCCACCTGCCCAGCAAGCTGATTACGATCGCGAGTCAGATTTACAACAAAAAGCAAAAGAATGATGACCAAAATGCCAAAACCGGCTAGTAGCAGCTGCTGGCTGGAGTAGCGCGGTGGCCCCTGTTCACGCACTGCATCTGGGAAGCTTTGCACAGGTTCAGGGGGCAATGTGGTTTCTACAACGGGGGGCCCAGAAGCAACTGGGGCTTCTTTTTTGTCGACTTTTTCGGCGGGTACCGGTACTTTTACTCGCGGCACGGGGTATATTCTCCTACCTGTAACTCTTACGCTTGGTTGCTTGGCTTCATTGTAGCGACTCGACTGCTAAACGGCAACCTCTCCCAGAAGCTACTGCTGGACAAAGGTATTGGCGCCATTTACGCTAATAGCTAACCAGGACAGATGGGTATCGACTGACCGCGACTGGTCAAGCACGATATCAAAGCCGTCAACGGTAGCATGCTCGTAATGGAAACCGGCACCACTGTTATCAGCGGCGGTCAGTGAGACAATTGGTGGTTGAGCATACGGCTGGCTGAAGCTGACGTGAACGGCTGTCTTACCGGCGGCAATCATCGCATAGCCGCCAGTATTATTATTGAAGCTGACGCCGCCGTTGAAACGAATATCACCGTTTAAGTCGACCGGGCCGCTAAAGACCACTAATTGATCAAACAGCGAGGTACCCTTGAACTCCGCCGGGCCACTGACGCTAAGGCCGCCGCTGGCGATGGTATCGAGATTAATGTGCAGCGTACCTAACGTCAGATTGTTGAAGTCCACCGGCTGACCGTCAGCGTCGAGCATGCCTACCCCACCGCCACGGTTAGCCTGCAATTGCTGGATTTGATCACTCAGGCTGCTAACCTGGGTTTGCAGACTAGCAATGCTGTCACTCAAGCTGACGCCATCGCTCACGAAGCTGTCGGCAGTCACCGTGCCATTAAAGCTGGCGTTACCCAGGGCATCAAACACCGCCTGGTCAGTACCAGTGGCATCTTTTATAGCCAGTTTTTCGTCATCGCCCAGGCTGAAGCTCAGACCATTGCCGCTAAGACTCTTAAAGGTGTCGGCCTTAAGGTTGGTAGTATTAACATCTTGGGCGGTTAATTCGGGCGTAATGATTTCTAGTCCGGCAGTGAGGCGATCGGTAGCAATGCTCGATAAGTCCTCCGCTTCTAGACTCTGGCGGCCAGCAATTAGCTGGTTGAGCATAGCTTTGGCGTCTAGATCACCAGAGACAGCCTCAGCTACACCTGGATTTTGGTTGGCCACAATAACCTCACCGAGCGTTGAGGATACATTGGCGAACATCATAATTTTACCGACGTAGTAATAGCCACCCTGTCCGTCGGCAACTCGGAAGCAAGGCTGATTTTGATTAGTACCGTCATCGTCAGGCCAGTTAAGGTCTGAAGCTGAGCTAACAATCGGGCAGTTGGCCGCAGTCCATCCAGCAGTCGATTCTAGAGCCTTGCCGACGATAGCCCCGGCTTTGGTAGCTTTCTGACCAATGCCAGCTATAGATGAGGATGTTACCGGATCGCCCTCCCGGATGACCCCGTTCTTGGTAGTAACTATCACCGGAATACGCCCGGCCAAAGCTAAGGGGACCGAGCTATCTGTTTGCTCGCCGTACAGGGTGTTCGGATTGGTTGATACCACACCGAGAGCGTTGGAGTCATAGGCGCGGGTTGATCGGCTGACAGTCGTCTTACTACCATTGAGCGTAGAAACAATTTGACCAGCCTGGGGCTTTATACCAACACTCTTAATCCACTCGGCAAGGTCGGCAGTTGTTGGACTGGTTCCTGCAGTGTTGGTGTTGCTTGCTTGAACTGCATAACCAAAGAACTTCCAGGTCCCGCCAACTCTCATGACGATGTAATCTTCGTATGTTGTATTGGCAGCGGTATTATTAGTAGTGAGCGTAGTGCCGACAGTTGTCCCGGCAATCTGTACAGTAACGGTGTCTTGACGGTTAGTTACACCACCAACGTTACCTTTTTGAGCGGTGGCCTCAATAAATACCACTGTACCGTCAACAGCTGGCAAACCAGTAATATTAAAGGTAACGTTAACGCTGGCAGCAGCCAGTGCCTGGTTATTGGATAGTCTGTACAGCAACGCGGGTGTTGCTTCGACAATTGCTGCGCCTGGTGTAGCAGCTAACGCTTGAGAATCAGTAACTACATCGCCTGTTAGGCTGTTGAGGCCTGATAGCACGCCGTTGATCGTAGCGTCATTGTTGACTGTTAGAGCGGTACCAGCCGCGCTTAGGGTGGTGGCGCCACTAAGGGTGTTAGCTACGGTGCCGGTTTGGGTGTAGCCGCCAGCATTCGTGACAGTGCCAGTTGAGCCGTCAATCTGGAATAGATCTCCGTTACCGACTACAAAGGTTGCCACGGGCGTGGAGTCGCCGATGCCCACATTACCGTTGCTAAGAGCGGTCAAAACATCGGTGCCAGGCTGGTTTCCGGCGGCGATATTGGCGCGTGTATCTTTACCAATGCTGAAGGAACCACTACTATCATATAAGAATGCGACCTTAGCTGAGCCAGCTTTTAGGGAACCAATTTTACCGACGGTGTCATCAAGGATGAGGGCCGAACCGGCGGCTTGTTGGATCGTTAAGTTAGTGCCGGCAGTTATACCTGCCGTGTTAGAAGTACCGATCGAAATGCTGCCGTTAGTGGTTGTGCCGCTGCCAGCGTTTATTGTAACGCTGCCGCCAGTGCTGGTGGTGCCGCTCTCATTACCAGCCGTCAGAGTCAGTCCGGCGCCAGTGCCGCTGGCCGTGGTGGTAGTAGCCGGTTGAATCGCCAGTGCGCTAGCCACTCCAGCCGTTACAGTACTCGTAATATCAGGGGACTGGCCGCCAAACAGTGTTAGCTGCCCAGTGGCACCAATGCCGAAGCGTTGAGTGGGTGTATAGGTATTACCTGTTGTCAAACTACTGTCAGAAAAGAACAGATACTGGCCGTTAACAGTGTCCATAATACTGGCTGTTGGATCTTTGGCCACCCAGCTGGTACCGTTAAAGGCTGTGCCACCAGAAAGGAAGAAGCCGTTCGTTTGGAAG
>CAYZSM010000042.1:0-1101 GCA_964481105.1 uncultured Candidatus Saccharibacteria bacterium
GTAATCGGGAGGCGGGTGTGTACGAATTTCAGGGGGGCCTGGGGGAATTGCGGATTGACGCTGCGGTAAGCCGTCCACCAGCGCTGACGCTCGGCGCTGGTAATCGCTTTTTGCTTGCTCAAATTATGAAACAGCGGCCAGAGCACACTGTTGCTGTAACCGTTATAAAACGCCTCAATCTCGCGCTGGCTTAAAAAAACCGGGCTGTAATTGTGTTTGGCCAGTTCGGCGACAATTTCCTGCCGATCCTGGGCTGTCAGCTCGTCACTGGCAATACCCGGCCAGCCGATCCAGGTATTGCGGGAATCGGCCACATACGATGACAAACCGGTCGCCAATCCGCCGACGCTCGGATAAAAATGCAAACCCTCCTCGTCTTTTTTGACGCTGAGTGGCAAGCGATTAGAAACAATGACAACCTGTGACATAAAAGGTAATCCCTGTAGCATAACAGATACAAACCCTCCAAGCTGTATGAATTGTTATAAGAGACGATACAATAGGCTCTATGATTGTGACGCTCAGTGGAGAAAATAGCTTTGCTTTGGGCCAGGAACTGTTTGGCTTGAGCGACGCGTTTGTAAAAGAACACGGCGATCTGGCGCTCCAGCGGCTGGACGCCCAGGAAGCCGAATTTAACGCGCTCTTAGAAGCGCTTGCCAGCCCGCCGTTTTTAGCGGCTCGAAAAATGGTCGTCCTGCGCGCTCCCGGTAATCACAAAGCCTTCGCCGAACAAGCCGAGCAGCTTTTGGCGGCCGTGCCGGAAACCACCGATGTAATTATTGTTGAGCCGAAGCTCGACAAACGCCTGTCTTATTATAAATATTTGAAAAAACAGACTGATTTCCGCGAATTTCCAGAGCTCGACGCTCCTAATTTGGCGACCTGGCTGGTGCAAGTCGCCAAGCAAAAAAGCGGTTCATTAAGCGTCGCCGACGCCCGCTATTTAGTCGAACGTGTCGGTCTCGGCCAGCAAAAGTTGTCCAACGAACTGGAAAAGCTGCTACTTTTTGATTCAAACATTACGCGTAGCACCATTGATGTACTCACCGAGCAAAATCCCCAAAGCACCATTTTTGGATTACTGGAAGCCGCCTTTGC
>CAYZSM010000042.1:1111-5624 GCA_964481105.1 uncultured Candidatus Saccharibacteria bacterium
AGCCCAGCGCGCTCTTAAAATTTATGCTGAGCAGCGCGCCAAACGTGTGGAACCGCCGCAAATTTTCGCCATGCTGGCCTGGCAACTGCACTTTTTAGCTATTTTAAAGACGGCCGGCGAACGCTCCACCGACCAAATTGCCAAAGAAGCCAAAATAAATCCCTATGTTTTGGGCAAGAGTCTAGCCGTAGCCCGCGGCCTCAGCCGCAGCGAACTTCAAAAAATGATTTCCGACCTTTTAGCCATCGACCTCAAAACTAAACGCACCAACCTCGACGTCGACGAAGCCCTCCAACACTACCTCCTCAGCCTTGCCACCTAAACTTGCTAATAACACAAAAATATGCTAAGCTACAGTCTAGGTTTAATACATCATGAAAAACAGCAGTGCTCTCTTAGAAGCACCTATAAAACCAGACAGTGCGCATCCCAATACTCTGGGTTTTACTGTAGTGCGACTTGCCGCCGAAACCCTCCCGCCAGAAGAGCACAAAGAGACCGCAGACAAGGAGTTGAAAAATGTCAGGACTCGACTTAGTGGACTCACGCCAGAAAATCAGGACTTATTAGAGAATTATTGCGCTCGCATTGTGCCGTGGGGTTTGAAAAAGGATAGGGGTAAGCATGGCCAAAACAGTAACTGGACAACGTGGCTGGGGACAAAGGCAAATGACGGTGAGCTTACGAAATTCTTGCGCTGGCACGTTGAAAAGATTGAGAGCCAGCAAGCAGAACCAGCAGCCCAAACGGCGATAGAAATAGAACGCTTGGAATACAAAGCCGGTATCAAAAAAGGCGTTAAAGACGGCTGGCTGCATGACGATGCCTTAGGCGCAGTCGATAAGGTTGATGGTATTGCGGTTTACGTCGGTGATATTTTTGACATGGTCATGCAGGAGAGAGGTGGCTACCATGTAAGGGGCAGTAATCATATCGTGGTAGGCGGCGCCAACACATTCTCGCCGCTCAAACGCGCCTACCGCCAATCCGTCAAACGGGGTATTAAGTGGGCCACCAAACATGAATTTAACCATGCTGTTCTCGGATCATTGGGCCAGCCTTGGATGGACGAAGCGCTTACCGAACATATCGCCCAAGTAATTGACAACGGAGATCCTGAACAGATGTATCCCGATCGCCGTGAGCATAATCGTTCGATGTATACGGCCAGACGTACACTGCTGGCCGATGTACTGACCAAAGGCCGGCAAGAAATTCCGGCTAGCCTGGCTACCAGGGCATATTCAGAGACTCGGGATTTACAAAGCCCCACCAGGGATGCATTTCTTGATGCCATTGAAGCATCATGGGGACATCACAAAAAAAGAACCCACGAGTCGTCGCTCACCCTCATCAACCGGCATGTTTCGCGGCTCGAAAAAGAGTATAAGGCCCAGGGGAAAACTACCATACAGGCCCAAGATCTGGCAGCTGCTCACGCCAGCCGCGATCTTCTAGACAATCCTCAGTACATCTTTGCCGCCGAACCATACCCAAAAAATTTGCGCGGCCTCGTCCAGCGCATTCTTCCCGGCCGCTAGCACTTGGTCTAGCGCTCCAAACTGTAAGCTATTTCTTTTTAGCAGCTGGCTTTTTCTTGGCCGCGGGCTTTTTGGCGGGAGAAGCTTTTTTGGCCGGGGCGGCGGCTTTTTTAGGAGCGGCTTTGGTGGGTTTTACACCGGCGGCTTTGGCCTTTGAGGCGGCTTGTTTCTTTAGGCGGGCGGCTTTGTTCTTGTGGATGACGCCTTTCTTGACGGCTTTGTCGATGTGGCTCTGAGCGGTGCTGTGGCCTTTGGCGGAGGGGCTTTTGATGAAGGCTTTCAGGGCGCCGCGCAGGCCGCGGCGGGTTTTGCTGTTGCGGACGCTGGCTTTGCGGGCGGTGCGAACGCGTTTTTTGGCTGATTTGATGATGGGCATGAAAGTTCCTTTAATTACGCTTATGCTTTTTAGGGGTTTCGAATAGTGACTATACCAGATAGCATCGACAATTGTAAAGAAGACGCTAGAAAATGATGGACAAGCATGAGCTTTTATGGTAGCCTCAAAGAGAACGCTAGTAAAAACAAAAAATCCGGAAATTACGTACATGGACGACGCTAAAGCGCAGCTCGCCGAAAAACTCAAAAAGGCCAACAATGTCCTGGTGACGGTTAGCCGCGATCCATCTGTTGACCAATTGGCCAGCTGTATCGCGCTGGCGCTGCTACTTAATAAGCAGGGCAAGCACGCCGCCGCGGTGTTTAGCGGCAACGTCCCATCCACCCTGGAATTTTTGCAACCCGAGGAAACGCTCGAGAAAAACACCGATTCGCTGCGCGATTTTATTGTTTCTTTGGATAAATCCAAGGCCGACAAGCTGCGCTACAAAGTTGAAGACAATGTCGTTCGGATTTTTATCACACCATATCGGACTTCCATTAGTGAAGCCGACCTGACCTTCACCCAAGGCGACTTCAATGTCGATTTGATGGTGGCGCTGGGCGTTCGCTCGCAGGAAGATCTTGATCAGGCCATTACGGCGCACGGCCGTATTTTGCACGACGCCACCGTCGCGACTATTAATACCAGCGAGGGCGGCGAACTGGGAACAATTAACTGGACGGACACCCAGGCCAGCAGTCTCAGCGAGCTGGTGACCGATCTGGCAAAAATGCTCGACGATCAACCGGAGTTAATTGACGGCCAGATCGCTACGGCCTTGTTAACAGGCATCGTCGCCGAAACCGAGCGCTTCAGCAACGAAAAGACCACTTCCCAGACTATGAGCGCCAGCGCCGTTTTGTTATCAGCCGGCGCCAATCAGCAACTCGTCGCAACCAAACTGGCCGACGGCGTCCACGGCAGCGCACCGATCCGCAATGCCGAACCGAGCGAAGCCGGCCACCACGACGATGGCAACGGCCTGCTGGAAATCAATCACACCGCTCCCGAGGAACCGGCTGCCACGGACATCCCTGAATATAGTGAAGAACCGCCTGTTGAAGAGTCTCCCGAAGCTGGTGCCGAGGCGCAACCAGATCAGGATCAGTCGCCAGAGGAGCAGCCGCCAGCCGGTTCGCCGCCCGAATCCGGGGGTGACCAGCAAGCTCCTGCGGAACAAAGCCAAGAACCGCACAGCAATATTCATGTAACGCCGAGTGCCCGGATGATTGTGGAGCCGCCTTCGCTGGGGACATTCTTGTCGCCAACCGAGCAGGGCGCGCTTGACCCCTTAGGTATGCCGCTCGAAGAGCCGCCGCTGATGTTCGACAACAAACGTAATGACGTGCCTTCCGGCGCACCGCCCGGGCCACCTCCGGCCAGCGCCGCTACCGCACCACCACCGTTTGCTTGGCCGCCAGCTGCTGCTGCACCGCCTCCCGCACCAGCACCTGCACCACCCGCGCCAACTCCACTAGCCCCGCCACCTTCGCCAGTTATGCCGGCTGCTGCGCCTCCATCAATTCCGCCCACACCCGCACCTGCGCCACAGGCAGCACCTGTACCGGAAGGCCTCCCGCCAGCCTGGCAACCTCCGGCCAGCGCTCCGCAACCCCCGCAACCCGACCCGGCCCCGTGGATACCGCCACCAGCTCCTCAGCCTATGGCGGCACCAAGCAGTCCGAACGGCCAGGCAAGCGCTGAAGCCGCCGGCCACACGTTGGCTGAACTGGAGCAATCTGTTGGCAGTCCGCATGTCGGAGGCACTGGCATCGCAGACCAAGCCGCTGCTGCGCCTGAAAGCGACACCTCTCTCGATGCTGCCCGCGATGAAGTCAGCCGGGCTCTCACTGATAGCAATGCTGCCATGGTCGACGAACCTATCCAGGCCCTTGGCGCTCAACCGCTGGGCAGTGAACTCCATCCGGCCGCTCAACCAGGGCCGTATTTGGACGACATTCTTGCCGGACATCCGCAGCCGGGTCAATTGGGAGCACCGCTAGCGACATCGCCGGCCGCTCCCGTGGAACCGCCGCCAGATTCTCAGCCGCCGTTGCCGCCGAGCAGCACGTTGCCGCCTTCGCCGCCGCAAGTCTTTGACTCCAACGCGCCCGCACCACCTCCGGTGCCGCCGCCAATTCCGTTCCAATTTGGCAATCCCCAGCAGCCCCAATAATCCATGAGCGGACTGCTGCTCGTTGACAAACCAGCCGGTTGGACCAGCTTTGACGTAGTCAATTACATCCGCCGGATCGTTGCCACCGCCGAAGGCAAAAAGCCCAAAAACGTCAAAGTCGGCCACACCGGCACCCTCGACCCATTCGCAACCGGACTATTAGTGCTATTAATCGGCAAGGAATACACCCGCCGCGCCAGCGAATTCAGCAAATTGGATAAAACCTATGAAGTTACCCTAAAACTTGGCGCAACCAGCTCCACAGGCGATCCTGAAGGCTCAATTGAGACAGTATCAGATGTTATTCCGGATTTAGAGGCCCTCCAAGCAGAGATCGGAAGAGCGGCGGGTTGGGTAAGAGTGTAGGGCCGGGTGGTGGTGTCGGTGGTCGCGGTAGGCTTTATAAACGGGGGGGGG
>CAYZSM010000043.1:0-5591 GCA_964481105.1 uncultured Candidatus Saccharibacteria bacterium
GGCAATAGCACGGCAACGTTTGACAAAGCACTGGCCTGGACAGTCCACACGCCGCCTGGACAGGAGCTGACGCCGCTTATCGAAGCATTGGTGCCGCCGTTGTTAGCACCACTGCCAACGCCGTGCTTGGCTTGGGAAACGCCGACCACGCCTGCTCCTAAAAGGGAACAGCCCAAGATTACTAACAGTAGTTGGCTTTTTTGAAGCTGTAACGCATTTGTAAGTTTTTTACCCATTGCTGCTAACTCCTCCTATTGTCCTTAAAGTCCGTGCTTACCCTTGCCGCTGGGTGCCGGTGGTGGCAAGCATGGATTGGTGTAAGTATCAGAGCGGGCCAACACTTCATTGCCAGGAGTAGCGGTCGTGGTACCAACTGGGGTATCCGCATGAGGGGCGACGTAGAGCACGTCGTCAGTAACGCCGGCGGCTGGTGTTGAATTTAGGGTTGTAATTGTAGTAGTCGACAAACTGAGCCGATCAGCAATTTTTATAACCTGTGTCGTGTTTAGAGTTTCGTAGACATCAACCTCTCCTAAGAAGGAAGAATTGGAGTGTAGATTAACGTGGTTAACCCAAGTACCGCTGACGCATTCCGGGACAGCACCAATTGAGGCGTTGCCGGCAGCAGCTGTGCCGGCACCATGCTGAGCCCGAGAAATTCCTAGGGCGGCAACACCAATCAACGCGAAAATCGCGACGACGATTAACATTTGCTTTTGCTGTACAGTATTTTTGTTATTTTTAGCGCTTTTGCTCGATTTTTTCATAGATTTTTCCTTTTAATCTTTGATGTGACATTTACATAACATTGGGGTCATAATACTACAGCGGTAGTGCTTAGGCAAGGAAAATATAAGGCGTCTCATTACAAGAACCCCCGGAGGTTAGCACTCCGGGGGTTCGTTTCAAGCTGACTAAGAATACTTATCCAGCAGTTAGCAAGGAGTTCTTACGCGATTAGAAGTCGCGATTGGCTCGTTGAAGACTGGCTCCACATCGCCCAAAGGCAGGCCGCTGTGGGTGGTAACGTACATGCGCTCTTCGTTGGTAGTTGGTTGTGGCGAACTATCAAAGAAGTAGCGATCCGTGGTGCTGAGCGACAAATTGTCTTGGATTTTTATGACCTGGGTAGCGTTGAGGGTTGCATAGATGTCAACTGGACCCAGGCTGTTAGTGTTAGATAACACGTTGGCGTGGTTTACCCAAGCTCCATTCAGGCATTCGGCGGTTAAGAAAATAGACGCGTTGGACCCATTGCCGGCTCCTTGCCGAGCAGCTGCCGGTAGTGTAATGATCAGAATTGCGGCTGCAGTTAGAGCGAGCGCAATACCGGCTAGTAACAGCGATTGCTGCTTAGTTTGTAATTTTACAGATGATATGAACATATCTCACCGGACCTTCCTGTTACTTTTTTGATAAACAGTCCCTCACCTACTGCCTGCTAACGCGGTAATCGTAACTATCGGCTGTATAGTCCAGCTGTAAGAAATCTAACAGCATTATTTATAAAATATTATCTAGTAATTATTAAAAACTCATTAACTTCGATGAATTTTCAGGAGCTCGGCTGCTAAAATTTGTCACATGCAGCGAATTTGGGCCTACCGATTTCGTCGAACGACCCTATTACTCATAGGCCTTGTAAGCGTAATGGCCGGACTGGGACTGGCACGGTTGGGCGGCCAGCCGGGTATAGGCAGTTGCTTGGCGAGTTTGTTAGTAATGGCGGCATACTGGTCAAAACGCACGGTAATTACGGGGTTATTAGTTATCATTTGTGGTGTGACATGCGGCTGGCAGCACGGGGCGCTGTATATGCATAAATTGGCTGCTTACGAACCGTTGTATTATCAAAAAATTACCATCAGCGTAGTGGCAAATGAGGATGCTGTTTACGGCAAAACCAAACAGTTATCATTTGCGGCCGGAACTGTCATTCTGGAAAATGGCCAACAATTAACAGGGAAGTTACAACTAAGCGGTTTTGGAGAAAATGCCGTGTTTCAAGGTGATGAGTTAAGCGCTACGGGTAAACTTTATCCCGGTTTTGGCGCCTATCAGGGCCGGATGAGCTTTGCCTCACTCCAAGTGGTTGCACATCATCCTAGTGTCATCTCGGAAATTCGGCGGCGATTTATCGCCGGCATGCAAAGCGCATTGCCCGAACCTTTGGCACCGTTCGCTATGGGCCTGCTGGTCGGCCAGCGAGCCACACTGCCCGATGAGACCAAGCAAGATTTGCTGATGGTCGGATTGACGCATATCATCGCGGTGTCCGGCTACAACCTGACAATTATCCTGCACGCTTGCCAACGTTTATTTGGTAAACGTTCCAAGCGGATGTCGACATTTTTATCGCTCGGGCTGATTAGTGTCTTCCTGCTATTGGCTGGGGCCAGTGCCTCAATTGTCCGGGCCGCAATAGTTAGCGTGTTAAGTATTGCTGCAGGTTATTATGGCCGGACTTTTCGGCCGCTCAACTTAATTATGCTGGCAGCAGTCATAACCGCTTGGGCGAATCCGCTGTATATTTGGAGTGATTTAAGCTGGTATCTCAGTTTCCTGGCTTTTTACGGAGTGCTGGTGTTAGTGCCGCTGATCCAAACTCGTTGGCCAGGGCGCTGGCACGATTCGCTGGTTGCCGGTGTGGCTCTAGAAAGTATTTGCGCCGAGCTAATGAGCCTGCCCTTTGTGCTACATATTTTTGGCCAAATGTCACTTGTCGGTTTGCCGGCAAACGTGTTGGTAGTCACGCTGGTACCACTTGCCATGCTCCTTGGCTTGATCGCTGGCCTGGCTGGAATGCTGGTAGCACCGCTGGCTGGATGGTTTGCCTGGCCAGCCGCGGCACTGCTGAATTACATGTTAGACACCGCACATCTCATTGCACATCTACCGCACATATTCGTTGAAAACCGCAGTTTATCGCTGGCCGCTATGTTGGCTTGCTATGGACTCATTGTGCTGCTAACGGGCTTACTCTGGCACAAGACAAAAGCCAAGGGCCGTGGTATAATAACAGATATGAATCAACCAAAAGTGCGAGGCCTGCTGGCATGAGCGGCCACAGTAAGTGGTCGACGATTAAGCGTCAAAAAGGTGCCAAAGATGCTGCTCGGGGAGCGGTCTTTACCAAATTGGGTAATGCCATAGCGATTGCGGCACGCAGTGGTACCGATCCAGACATGAACTTCGCGCTGCGCCTAGCTATCGACCGAGCTAAGACCGCCAACATGCCGGCAGCCAACATTCAGCGCTCCATTGACCGGGTTAAAGATAAAGCTGCCGCTCAACTCCAAGAAGTTTTATACGAGGGCTATGGTCCGGGCGGCGTGGCTATTTTGGTGGAGTGTGCATCCGATAATCTCAACCGTACCTATCCGGAAGTCAAGCTGGCGTTTTCTAAGCATGGCGGCAACATTGCCGAAAAAGGTGCTGTGGCGTTTCAGTTTGATCACAAGGGCATGATTCGGGTGGCGGCCGTTGGCGACGAGGTGCTGATGCAGGCTTTGGAAGTCGGCGCCGAAGATGTTCAAGAAGAAGACCAGGAGTCAGTTATTTATACTGACGCCAAAGAGCTTGCCAAGGTCCGTGACGCACTAAGGGTAGCCGGCTTAAGCGTCATTGAAGCCGAGCTAACCTATGTCCCGAACACTACCGTCGAAGTGAGCGATGCCAACACCGCCGGCAAAATCATGCGCCTGATGGATGCCCTGGAATCGCTGGATGATGTGACCACCACGCACGTCAATTTCGACATTCCCGAAGAATTGCTTGGATAAAACACATGAGAATTATTGGCATTGATCCCGGAACCGGCATTTTAGGGTTCGGGATTATTGATGTAACACTTGGCGGCAAAGCTGAGCTGGTCGACGCCGGTGTGATTCGCACGCCGGTACACGAAGATGATGCCGTCCGGCTGCAAACGATTTTTGATGAATTAACAGAGATAATTAAAGAAACTAAACCGGCGGAAATGTCTGTCGAAAAACTCTTTTTCGCTCAAAATGTGACTACGGCAATGACCGTTGCCCAAGCTCGGGGCGTGGTGCTGTTGTGTGGTAAGCAGGCCGGCCTGGACATTTATGAATACACGCCGCTGCAAATCAAGCAGGCTCTGACCGGCTACGGCCGAGCCGACAAAAAACAAATCCAGGAAATGGTGCGCGTAATTTTACAGCTACAGCAAGTGCCGAAGCCGGACGACTGTGCCGACGCTCTGGCAGCGGCCATAACGCACTCCATGACCCTGCGCGCCTAGCTGTTTTAGGCAGCCCGACAGCTTTGCCCGGAAGGATTGGTGCGCGTAAACGCCTGAATAGCTTTGACAACTTGGCCGTTATCTTGCAGGTTTTCCCAGAAATCAACACGATCAAGGTTAATTGTCATTTGATCGTAAGGTCCGTGCAGCTCGCAGCCCAGTTTGACCAGTGAAACATTGGCATTACCGAGGCTGGTGTTTTGTTGCAAGGGCTGACCGCCAGAGCTTAGATAGTAAATATCAGATAACTGCATGTACTGGTCATTCAAAAAAATCAGTTTGCCAAAGTAAGTTTGCCCGCTGCTCATAAATACCGCCTGATACTTACTACCGTCAATTGAACTTTTGAGTTTGTCCGGTATTTGCGTCTTGCTATCACTTTGCGCTTTGCTGGCAGCCAGTTCCTGCTTGGTTGACTCCAGGGAGCCGTTTTGGATAGCGAAGACACTCAACATACCGACGAGAAACACGATCACGTATATCACTAACAGAGCAGCTTTGGGCAGGCCGGCTGACTTGGCGGGGACTGGTTGCGGCTGCGGATTCGGCCCAATCGGCGGCTGGTTTTCCATGCAGTTAGTGTACGCGTTCCTATAAATAGCCACAAGCGATATGTGAAACTATTACCATTCTTGCAGGCTTGTCCTAGACCACTCTTTTTTAGTGGTGCGTAAGTGGTGCTGTAACACCACTAAAAAAGAGTGGTCTAAAGGACGGTAACCCATTAAAGGCACATCTTTTCAAAGTGGGGGTGGTTCAGCGAGCAGTATGTGAAACGTCGCGCGTGGTATGCGATAATATATGGATGATCGCGACATTGCATGGGATAGTAAGCGAGAAGTTATCGGATATGGTGATTCTTGATGTCCAGGGAGTGGGCTATGGACTGTTAGTGGCAACCGAAGATTACGGCCGTCTGACACCGGGCACACCGGCGACCCTATATATTCATGAGCACATTCGCGAGCAAAGCCATGATTTATTTGGCTTTTTATCTCGCGACAGCCAAGATCTGTTTGAGTTGCTGTTAAGCGTCAACGGAGTCGGTCCAAAAATGGCACTTAACATGTTAAGTATTGGATCGGCGGCAGCTTTGCGGCAAGCTATTGCTTCCGGTGATGTAAAGTTCATCCAGCAAGCCAGCGGTGTCGGTAAGCGTGTGGCGGAGCGCTTGGTGGTGGACCTGAAAGACAAAGTTGGCTTGGCGGGGATTGACCTCGCGACTAGCGGTTTACTACAGGCCGATGCTGACCTCTTAAAAGATGAAGCCGTGGAAGCCTTGGTAGCGCTCGGGTATACCGCACACGATGCCGCCAAAGCTTTGCAA
>CAYZSM010000044.1:0-5509 GCA_964481105.1 uncultured Candidatus Saccharibacteria bacterium
TTTGATGATCAGATTAACGCCTTGAGCCAGCAAAACAGCCAGGCCCAAAGCGTTGTTACCGGCTTAGAAGCCCAGGCCGGCACGTATCAAGAGGAGATCACTCGTTTACAAGTTCAAATATCGGCGCTTCAGGAGGCTTTGAACGCTAATCTTGCTCGCCAAGCCCAGCTGCAACAGCAAATTATTGATGCTCAAAATAAAATAACCGAGCAAAAAGCCTTCTTAAGCCAAAATATCACGGCCATGTATGTCGATGGACAATTGACCACGATTGAGGAGCTGGCTACCAGCAAAAATCTTAGCGAATATGTCGACAAGGAAGAATACCGGATTGTCGCCCAAAATAAGATTGATACCACCATCAAGCAGATTGCGGCACTGCAAGCCGAGCTGAAGAAGCAAAAACTGGAGCTCGATGACCTGGTCACGGCACAAAAGCAGCAAAATGATCAACTCACGGCTGCCCAGTCGCACCAGCAGGAATTATTAGCTTACAACCAGGGCCAGCAGTCGGCCTACAACGATCTTATTGGCTCGAATTCCAGTCATATTGCCGAATTGCGCCGCCAGCAGATCATTGCCAACAGTCGCTTCTCGGGTGGTGCTCCTGGCAGTGGTCCGACCTGCGGCGGCGGTTATCCTGCCAAATGGTGCGAACGCGGTCAGGATAGTGTTTTAGACGACTGGGGCATGTATAACCGCGAATGTGTAAGCTATACAGCCTTCCGTGTAGCGGCCTCCGGACGGCGTATGCCGGGCTGGGGCTGGCAATCAGTCGGGAATGCCAACCAGTGGGATGACGACGCTATCGCCGACGGTATCCCAGTGGATTCGCATCCGCAAGCCGGCGATGTAGCGATTAGTAACCGCGGCGCTTTTGGACACGCTATGTATGTCGAAAGCGTCAACGGCGACGGCACGATTAATATTAGTCAGTACAACGTCAATCTTGATGGGCGCTACTCCACGCGGGGTGGTCTCGATCCATCCGGCCTGGTTTTTATCCACTTTTAGACTGCTTTATATAAAGCGCTACTGCTATACTGGAGGGTAATGAGGGTAAAACCAAGAAAGGGAAAGCAAGCGGCGCATCATGAGCAGCCACATGTTGCGCGCCCGCTGCCACTGCGGCGCAAACGCCGCTGGTTGCGCGGCTTAGGAAATATCGTATTGCTGGTTGGTATTTTCTTACTCGGCGTCAATATTGGTGCCGGTCGGTTTGATTTGCACCGGCCGAAGCCAGTTAGCGCCGGTTTGCCGTCCAAGCTGGACTACAGTGAGGTCAACCAGGTCTACAAATCTTTGGTTGAAAATTATGATGGCAAACTTAGTGAATCCCAGCTGGAAGACGGCTTGAAGCACGGCCTGGCGACAGCTACCAAAGATCCCTACACGGTGTATTTCACTGCTAAAGAAGCCAAAGATTTTAGCGACGAGCTAAATAATTCATTTAGCGGTATTGGCGCTCAGTTGGGTCAGGATAAGGACGGCAATCTGGAAGTTATCGCACCGATTGATGGCCTGCCGGCCGATAAAGCCGGACTAAAAGCCAAAGATATTATTGCCACGATTAACGGTGAAAATACCAGCGGCATGTCGGTTGATGAAGCAGTCAGCAAAATCCGCGGTCCAAAGGGCACCAAAGTGAAACTGCAAATTGTGCGTAATAAGGCCAAGGCGCTGGAATTTACTATCACGCGGGCTGATATCAACTTGCCGAGTGTGAAGAGCAAGATTTTAGACGGCAACATTGGTTACTTACAGATCACCAGTTTTTCACCGGACACCACCGACTTGGCCCAAAAAGCCGCCGATGATTTTCAGGCAAAAAATGTCAAAGGCGTAATTGTCGATTTGCGGAACGACCCAGGCGGCCTGCTCGACGCGGCGATTAACGTTTCCAGCCTGTGGCTGCCGCAGGGACAAAAAATCCTCGATGAAAAACATGGCAACGAAATTATTGATAGTGACTATGCGCAGGGAGGGGCAACACTGAAGGGGCTCCCGACGGTTGTGTTGATTAACGGCGGCAGCGCTTCCGCTTCGGAGATCACTGCCGGTGCACTACATGACAACAAAGCCGCTTATCTGATCGGTGAAAAAAGCTACGGCAAAGGTGTGGTGCAGCAGCTGATTAATTTCCATGATGGTTCAGAGTTGAAGGTTACGGTTGCCAGCTGGTATCGTCCCAACGGCCAAAACATTAACCACAAAGGCATTACACCCGATAAGGTCGTTAAGCTGACAGATAGCGATGCCGCAGCCGATAAAGACCCGCAGCTTGAGGCCGCTCAAGCATATCTGACCAAGTAAATCCTTGCCAGATAGGGGTCAAATAGAGTAGCATAGAGCGATAAAGCGAGGTGTTAAGAAAGTGGCTGAGCAAGCGACTAAGTATGTGTTTGTGACAGGGGGCGTGCTTTCCGGACTAGGGAAGGGCATCACGGCCGCCTCGATTGGCAACCTCTTAAAAGCTCGCGGCCTAAAGGTCAACCTCCAAAAATGTGATCCTTACTTGAACGTCGATGCTGGTTTGCTAAATCCCCGCGAACACGGCGAATGTTTTGTAACCAAAGACGGAGCCGAAACAGATTTGGATCTGGGGCATTACGAGCGCTTCGTCGACGAGGAAATGACTACTCGCAGCAGTTTGATGAGCGGTCGGGTGCTACTGAAATTAATCCAAGACGAGCGGGCCGGCAAATTCGAGGGTGATGACGTTCAGATTATCCCGCACCTTACCGGGGCTATACAGGATTGGATTATAAAAGCCGGTGAAGGGTTTGATGTGCACATCGTCGAGATTGGTGGCACTGTCGGTGACTACGAATCGCTAGCGTTCGTCGAAGCCATCCGCGAACTAGGCCTTAAAGTCGGCCTGGATAATTGTGTCTACGTGCATGTAGTGTATTTGCCATTCCTGGGAGCCAGCAACGAAACCAAAACCAAGCCGGCCCAAAATTCGGTGCGCGAGTTGCGCGGTCTGGGGATTGCGCCGGATATTTTGGTGGGGCGCAGCGAGCAGCCAGCCAGCGAATCCGCTAAGCGCAAACTGGCGCTGTTTAGCGGCGTGCCAGAGGCGGCCATTGCCTTATTGCCGAACGCCCGCAGTATTTATGAAGTGCCATTAACGCTAGAAGACACCGGTATCGCTGATGTGATTACCGAGCGACTGGGACTGAAAGCTTCTAAGCCCGACCTCAAAGATTGGCGAGCCGTGGTGGAGCTGGCCACCACCGATCACGGCCAGCCACTAAAAGTCGCCTTTGTGGCTAAGTACATGGATAACACCGATACCTATATGTCGGTGTTTGAAGCGCTCAAAGCCGCGGCCTGGCACAACAAAGCAGCAGTTGATATTACGTGGATTGACGCTTCCAAATTTGATGAGGCAGGAACCGATATTGCGCCGTCACTAGAAGGTTATGACGGCATTGTAGTGCCCGGCGGCTTTGGCCAACGCGGCCTGGAAGGCAAGATTAAGGCGGCGCAGTATGCGCTGAAAACCAAGTTGCCGTATTTGGGCCTGTGCCTTGGTTTGCAAATGGCAGTTATCGCCGCCGCGCGCAATGCCGGCCTCAGCGATGCTACCAGTTTTGAATTGGACCCTGATAACGCTAGTTCGAACCACTTAATCACTACCATGGCCGATCAAGTCGATAAACATATGACCGGCGGCACCATGCGGCTCGGTGATTATAATTGTCAATTAGCGGCTGACAGTTTGGCCGCCAAGGCCTACGGCCAAACAATGGTCGTTGAACGCCATCGCCACCGCGGCGAGTGCAATAACACCTATCGTGACCAGTACGAAAAGTGGGGCATCCGGGCCAGCGGCGTCAATCCCGATAACGACCTGGTCGAAATCATTGAAGGTATCGACCATCCATTTTTACTAGCCAGTCAATTCCATCCCGAATTCAAAAGCCGCCCCAACCGGCCACATCCGATGTTCGACAGCTACGTCAAAGCCCTCAAAGCCTAGCGGCTAACTAGTTTCATTTGTATTGGATTTTTTGGCAACTGTGAAATTCTATAGACCGGTATGTTGCCATCTTTCTTGGTCACGGCACCGTCTTTGCAGACTGGAGAATGTTTATCAATTCTTGGTTTATGCTTTTCGGCCATCGGAATCGGCACCACAAGCTCGGAAATCAAGGAGCCTTTAGCCGTTCCAGCGGCAAAACCGTCAAAATCTCGCCAATCAGCACAGCGCTGGCCGATCGCTGCATCCATGCCTGGATATAAGGAATAGCGATAAATCCGAGATGCTGCTACTGCTCGTTTTTTGTCAGCACCGAAATACTGGATCCGTAAGCCAGGCAGTTTCGGTGAAGCCGAACGATCAATTTGCTGCGCATTGGCAGGAGGGATGGTCGCTTCAGCGATATAGGAATTCTGATCGGCCATAAGCAGCGAGCCTATGGTAGCAGCTGTAAATGCCACCACTGCTAGTGGCCTCCGGTACGGTACTTCCATAGTGGCTCTCCTTCAGTCAAACGATAGTAAATCTTAGCCTAACATTAAAATATGAAAATGTACAATTATATTTAATAATAAAGTTAACTCGAACAAGCTGTTGCCAAGCCTGACATTCTACGCTACCATAACCTGTATGGAATCATCTGACGCGACCGCAGCTTCTGACGCACCTGGTAAACATCCAAAACGCATCTTATTGGTAGAAGACGATGACGCGTTGGCCTCAGTCTATATTACTCGTTTGCAGGCCGAGGGTTTTGACATCCGCCGGGTTGGTAACGGGGAAGACGCCCTCGCTTCAGCTCGCAGCTATCAACCCGATTTAGTGCTCCTTGATGTCATGATGCCGAAAGTCAGTGGCTTCGACGTTCTCGACATTTTGCGCAACACCCCTGAAACCGCCAATCTAAAAGTGATTATGTTGACCGCTCTCAGTCAGGAATCAGATCAAGAACGCGCCAAATCCCTTGGTGCCGACGACTACTTAGTAAAATCCCAGGTCGTCATTTCGGATGTTATTGACCGCATCCGTCACCATCTCGACAATTAACGAGTATTAATAAAAAGCTACTGAACAGTGACTTCGGTGCGGCTGACGGAGCGGCCGCTAAACAGGCGAACTTTGCGCTTCGTGAAGGTCACAACACCGTCTTGAGCAGCGTGGATGGTGAAATTGCGGCTCATTTTGGTGCCTTTGCCGGGACGCTTGGTCATGCCGACCTGGCGAACGATAACTTGACCGATTTTAACTTTTTCACCGCCAAATAGCTTAACGCCGAGGCGTTGACCTGGACTATCATGGACATTTTTGGCGGTACCGCCGGCTTTGACATGTGACATAGTTACTTCCTAGTGATTACGACGAGCTGTCGGGCGACGATTTGATCTTCCCGGTAATAGAGAAGATCTTCACTGTCTACCTGCTCGAATCTGACTCGATTATAGCCCAATTCCTCAATCTGGTCAATAAGGGGTAGGTGCTGAAAGTGCCCAGGCTTTGTTTGCCAGGCCGGTACTGCCAGACAAA
>CAYZSM010000045.1:0-5474 GCA_964481105.1 uncultured Candidatus Saccharibacteria bacterium
TCCAAGATCTACAACTGCCTTCAGTCCTAATTTTGCCCACTCCTTTACGGCTTGAAGCTCACTTTCAGGACTAGAATAGGAAACATATGGCCTTAACCGTTCACAATTGTATTGTAAGTGGTAAGTCTTCCCGTCAATTACTTCCTGCAGTAAGCCTTCCACTATGAGATCTGTCGCAATACTTTCAGCAAACATTTGTAACTTAAACTCGCCGATTGCTCGCTTACCGCTCTGGGAAAAAACATCCACTGAGTTTTCGGGCATGTCTGGAAAAAGATTATACTGCTGCATTAGGATTATAATAACATAAAATAATGCGAAATGCGAGAATACAAAAAAGCTCGCACCTCTTTATAATCAAAGCACAAGCAGTTATACTGGCGCTATGCCTTTGACATTGCGGGAAATCCGGCGCAATTGCGCGAACGCTCGAGAGCGCATGGCGCAAGCTCGTGCCGAACACTGGGCCTTTGGGGCCTTTAATTTGGACGACGAAGCGACGCTTCGCGCTGTGGCTCAAGCGGCCGCGAAGCACAATGCGCCGGTGCTTGTTGAGGTTAGCCAGGGTGAGGTTGATGATATTGGCCTGGACAATGTCCGCGATATGGTCGATAACTTCAAGTATCAATACGGTATTGAGATGTACATTAATCTGGATCACAGTCCGAGTGTTGATGCTGCCAAAGATGGTATTGAGGCAGGCTTCGAATTTATCCATATTGATGTTTCGCAGGCTTTTCACGATGCTACGGATGAAGAAATTATTGCCGCTACCCGCGAAGTCGTCGGCTATGCTCGGCTAACAGGGGCGTTAGTGGAGAGCGAACCGCATTATTTCGGCGGCAGCTCCAATGTGCATGCTGAAAAAATTGATTACAAAGAGATCAAAAAAACATTTAGCACACCGGAAGGTGCTGCGGCGTTCGCCAAGGCGACTGGCATCGACACCTTTGCAGCAGCGATCGGTAATTTGCATGGCAAATATCAAGTTCCCAAAATATTGGATCTGGATCTGTTGGCTCAAATAAGAGAGGCTATTGATTGCAACATTTCGCTGCACGGCGGCAGTGATACGCCGGGACACTACTTTCGGGATGCTGTGAAGATCGGTGTTACTAAAATCAACATCAATAGCGACATGCGTTATGCCTATCGAACTACTCTGGAAAAAATCTTGGCTGAAAATCCTAAAGAATATTCGGTCGCTAAGCTGATTAGTAAAGAAGTCGTGGGCGCTGTGCAGGCAGTTGTCGAAGCCAAGCTGGAGGATTTTAACTCCGCCGGCAAAGCTGTGCTACACTAAAGACATAAGCAAAATAGTCTAAATAATAGGGGTGGGAAGTGGCAGATAAACCGGATGTAGTCAGCGTAGGTGACATTGTAACCGATGCTTTTATTAAGCTGATTGACGATCAGGCAATCACCTACGAAAACGAAGACGGCAAGTGGCTGGCCATGCCCTTCGGCACCAAATTGCCGTTTGATCATGCCGAAGTTATCGAGGCGGTCGGCAATGCTGCCAATGCCGCCGTGGCTTTCGCGCGCTTAGGTTTGGATAGCGCTTTTGTTACTAATGTTGGAGCCGACTCTCACGGCCGTGACATGATCAAAGCGCTCGATAAAAATGACGTCGATACCCGCTTTGTGCGCATTAACCGCGGTAAAAAGAGCAATTACCACTACGTACTCTGGTACAAAGATGAACGCACCATCCTTATAAAACACGAAGAATACGATTATCATTGGCCGCATCTTCACCCTGCCGAAACACCGCAGTGGATTTATTTCAGCTCCATCAGCAAATTAGCCATCCCCTATCATGACCAGGTAGCGGATTGGCTGGATTCTAACCCGGACGTCAAATTGGCTTTCCAGCCCGGTACCTTCCAGATGGAGGCCGGCACTGAAAGATTAAAGCGGATCTATGCCCGCAGTGAGGTTTTAGTCTTAAACCGGGAAGAAGCCGCTCTGGTTGGCGGCGGTAATCATGAAGATTTGCACGATTTATTTAATCATTTGCACGCCTTGGGCCCGCGTATTGTGGTAATTACCGATGGGCCGGGGGGCGCCTATGCATCGGACGGTGACAATCGTTTCCAAATGCCATTGTATCCTGATCCAGCGCCGCCGGTGGATCGTACTGGAGCAGGTGACTCCTTCGCCTCGACATTTGTGGCCGCCCTTATTAAAGGCAACAGCATAGAGGGTGCATTGCAGTGGGCGCCGATTAATTCCATGAGTGTCGTCCAAAAGGTCGGCGCCCAAGCCGGACTTCTGAGCGAGCGAGAGCTGGAGCACTTCCTGAAAGCCTCGCCTGACTGGTATCGTCCGACCCGCATGCAGTAGAATCGCTTACTTTATAAGCCAAGGTCTAGAAACCCTATGGTACTTATGGTAATCTACAACTAAGGATTACCATGTTGAGGCAATACAAAAAAGAATTTGGCGAACGGCGGCTATGACGCGCTTTTTGTCGCAAGCCTTGCAAGTGCCAGAACCGTTTTTTAGCAAGGCGCTGCATCGTTTAGAAATAGCTCATGGCCATCCGAGCACTGACATTCGTTTATCGGCACATATCCACCAGGGCGTGCAAGCAAAACTGCTGGAATTAGGGCTGGATCCTCGCGACACTAAGCCGGAAGAGCTGTATCACGCCCTGCAGGAACGGATCCGCGCTGATGACCAAGCTTTAACGAAGCGCCTGCGAACGCATAGTGCGCAGCATGTCTCCGCCGAAGCCGATCCGATTGCCGGGATGATTCACATTTTACAGCAGCTGCCCGATTCCAAGTCGTGTTTTGCGCTCAAAAGCAGTGTGCTGCGCAGCTTACTCAAAAAAACGCCACCCAAAAAGGCTATGAAACAGCTTGGCTACCGATCATTTGAGTCTTTTTTGAAACATGAAATGCCGGTGTTGATTCTGGCGGCTGCCTGGCTCAGTGAGGGACCAGCTTGGCGGCAACGATTTCTAAAGCAGTACAAATCGCTGAAAGCGGCTGATTTTGAGAATCGGCAGTTGCAGTTGCTTCAGCCAGATTCACCGCGCTGGCATGAGCTGGCGTCAAGCGTTGTACAGCGCGAGCGGCATAACCTTATCGCCTTCCGCGAGCTCGGCGTACTGATTTTTTTGCCATTTCCGGCGGAAGTGCCAGTCGGAGCCGTAACCGTTAGCCTGAGTCTGGCGCTCCATGAACTCAATCAACTGCGGGCCGCCAGTACCTTTTTGAAGCTTTGCCAGTTCCGGCCGGATTTTGGTTCGCTGGTTAACGATATTGCTCTACAAGAGGCATCGCTGGATGCTGAACTGCTTGATCAACCGGTTTCCTGGAGTCTGGTGCAGCGCTACTATGCGCAGGCCGCCGATCGTTTTCCGCAAACGGTTTTTGAACCGCATATCCAGTCCGAAGACATGGCCTGGCATCCGATAGAGCACACCTTAAGTGCTATCGAACCGCGCCTGGCCTTTTGGCATAATACCCAGCATCTGGGCCTGCTGCACGGCCGACGCCCGGTTTCGCTCAACATTGTCGATGCCGCCCTGAATTACTGCAATCAACTGCCTTTTGAGAAGCAGCTGGCGCATTATTTTCGCCGGGCCCTCTGGCATGAATTGCAGCTTCGATATTTGCGGCATGATACAGTAGAGCAAACGGTTATGGCGGCTTTGCAGCCAAAACTGGACACCGGCAACCGGACGGCATCATAAACGAAAAAGGGTGGGCATGTATCAAATTTGTGTTTCGGGAGCAGCAAAAGGAAGCAGCGTCGAAGAAGGGCGCCTGCTGGCCACGGAATTAGGCGTTGCCATTGCCAAAGCCGGACATGCCTTACTAACCGGAGCGACTATAGGCCTGCCTAATTACGCCGCCGAAGGCTACAAAAAAGCCGGCGGCCAGATGAGCGTCGGTATCAGTCCGGCAGCCTCCAAAATCGAACATGTCATGAAGTATCATTTGCCGGTAAAGGCCTATGACACCATTTTGTATACCGGCCTGCATTACGTTGGTCGTGACATGCTACTAATCACCAGTAGTGACGCCGTGGTGAGTGTCGGCGGCCGTTTGGGAACGCTTCATGAATTCACGATCGCCATGGAAGCGGATGTGCCGGTCGGCTTCCTGCAGGGCGCCGGCGGCATTAGTGATGAAATTAAGACGCTGATGGATCTTTCCAAACCGCTGCCCACCGGTTCCAAGGTCCTATTCAATGATTCGGCCACCGTTTTGATCAAAGAGCTGACTGATTTTCTGGATAAAGAGCACGCCCAGTATCGCGATCTGTATCGTTAGCTTGATATAATTACTAGATGGCTCGATTTACCCTTAAGAGTGACTATCAGCCGCTTGGCGACCAGCCGACGGCTATAGAACAGCTGACCACTGGCCTCAGGGAAGGCTTGAAAGACCAGACCTTGCTTGGCGTGACCGGCTCCGGCAAAACCTTCACGATGGCTAACGTTATTCAGGACGTCCAGCGGCCAACATTGATTTTGAGTCATAATAAAACGCTGGCCGCTCAGTTATACGGCGAATTTAAGCATTTCTTTCCAAATAACGCCGTTCACTATTTTGTTAGCTACTTTGATTACTATCAGCCGGAAGCCTATATTCCGCGCAGCGACACCTACATTGAAAAAGATAGTCAAATAAATGAAGAGATCGACCGCCTGCGCCACGCCGCCACCGATTCTTTATTGAGCCGCCACGATGTAATTATCGTGGCCAGCGTCAGCTGTATTTACGGCATTGGCTCGGTCGACGACTATAACGGCTTGTCGATTACCATGAAGGTTGGTGAGCGTCGAGTCCGCGATAAGTTTTTGCGCCAGTTGACTGACATTCAGTATCAGCGGAACGACATTGATTTCCACCGTGGCACCTTCCGGGTTCGCGGTGACGTCGTTGATGTCTTTCCGGCTGGCGAGGAACTGGCCTATCGCCTGGAATTCTTTGGCGACGAAATGGAACGCATCACCCAAATTGACCCGTTGACCGGTGAAATTCTAAAGCATCTGGAGTCCTATAAAATCTTTCCCAGCAGCCACTATGTCACGCCACAGGAAAAACTGAAAGTGGCACTCGGACAGATTGAAAGTGAACTGGCTGAGCGTCTGGCTTTATTTAAAAAGGAGGGTAAATTGCTGGAAGCCCAGCGCCTGGAACAGCGGACGCGCTTCGACCTGGAAATGTTGGAGGAAACTGGCTTCGTGAAAGGCATCGAAAACTACAGTCGCTATCTGACAAACCGCGAACCCGGCGAACAGCCGGCCACTCTCATGGATTATTTCCCTGATGATTATTTACTGATGGTTGACGAATCACACATGAGCATCCCACAGGTGCGCGGCATGTATAACGGCGATCGGGCGCGCAAAGAGGTTCTGGTGGAGCACGGCTTTCGTTTACCGAGTGCCCTCGATAACCGTCCACTGACCTTTACAGAGTTTGAGCGCCACATGAACCAGACCATCTATG
>CAYZSM010000046.1:0-5448 GCA_964481105.1 uncultured Candidatus Saccharibacteria bacterium
TACTCGGGAAGGCCGTGATGGAGCCGAGATTTGCGGTCAGATAACCATTCTCCACGCGGATACCTTGGCTGGCATTGTTCAGGTAATCTTCGGTCCACAAGGCGCTACCGCCACTGGCGGCATTGTACAGCTTGAACTGAACATTGTAGTTACCGTCCGGCGCAATGGCGCCGTTACCTTCCTCTAACCGAGCCTGGAAGTTAATGTTATCACTGGTGGCGGCCGTTGTCGGCTGCGGGTGTAGCAGACTCAAACTGAGGCTTACTAGCAGTACCAGGGCTAGCAGCACACTAGCGCTGAGTTGCCGCTTACCAGAGGTCAACCCCACACGTACGCGTCGCGTACGCACCCACTCGCGCGCGCGCGTATAAAAAATAACAGGGGTCAGGAACAAACTCCGGCAAAAAACAAATAGCACCCTACCGGCTATCCGGTTACAGGTGCTGATAAACAGCGGTCGCTGAAACAATCTTTGTTTTGGCATTTTGGTTAGATTTTTTGTTTTGGTACAACCAATGTCCAGTTTTGGTGACCTGCCGGGAAGCGCTGGGCTGCCCGACAGGTCAATTTGGCTTTTTGTTTGGTTTTAACCAATGTTTGTTGGTTAGGATCAGAACCTTTTAGCGGGTGCTAATCCTATGCATGTAGTATGATAGGCCAAACAGAGGTATGCAAGCCTTTTTGAACAAATAAACTATGCAATTTTTATCACTTTTTTAGTGCAAAATAACTGATTTTACTGTTGTAATAAAAAGTACGCTCCTGGACTCTTTCACCTGATAACACTTTATAGGCGTTTTTTACACATCTTTTTCTACTAGCTCTTTCCGTAGTAATTATTATCTTGTCACTAAAAATAGTGAAAAGTTTTCCACAAGCACTACGACCTGTATTTGAGTTTTTAGGCGATCTTGGTGATCTTCAAAATAGTGTGATGCTGGCGATGACCGCGAACGGTATGGACACGCTTTTTAGCTTTGTAGCGAATGGAGGTGACCTTGTCGGCCTGTACGTCGGCTTCCAGTACTTCGGCAGTGACTTTGGCTTTGGCAACGGTAGGGATACCAATCTGAACACTGTCACCGTCAATCACCAGCAGCGGTTCAAAACTAACGCTACTGCCAGCAGTAGTGATTTGGCTGGCTTGCCCGGGCTTGCCGGCTTCTTTGACCAACTCCACTTTGAGCGCTTCACCTTCATGAACTAAATACTGTTTGCCACCGGTTTGAATAACTGCCTTTTTCATTGCCAACTTTCAACGTGCCGTTTTTAGAAAATAAAATGATACCGCCTGAGTATAGCAAAAAGTACCGCCCCTGTAAAGGTTGCTGGCGGCAGCTTTACGACTTAGCCTGAGCCTTAGCAAGTTTAATAGTCACTTCCTGCGCATTCACCGTAGCCGTTGTAGAAAAAGTAAAATTTTCGGCAGAGTTTAAAGAATGAGTCAGAGTTTCCTGAGTAATCATCTCCGTTAATTCTTCGTTTTTTAATAACAACAATAGCTCCTTCGCCGGGCTTTCCAGTGTCAGGTCAATGCGATCGCTAACTTCCAAGCCGGCTTGTTTGCGGGCTTGTTGGACGTTGCGGATGATTTCGCGGGCCAGGCCTTCCTGCTTCAGTTCAGGCGTCAGCGTCAGGTCCAGCTGCACCTGTGGTGCCTGCGGCTGCTTGTCGCTGTGCGCCATCGGTTCAATTAACGCCTGCTTGACGTTGACTTCTTCCTTGAGAAGCTCCGTGAAGAAGTCGTGATGTTCAGGCGAAAGCGCCCGGCGCGGCGTATAGCGCAGCTTGGCCAGCGGCTGGCGGACTTTCAGTCCGGCACTGGCGCGTTCCCCCAGCGCCACAGTAATTGCTTCACGAACTTCGGCCATGTCTTCGACGAGCAGTTCGTTAATCAAGCCGGGTAGTGGCCAATCCAACAGATGCACTGATTCACCTCCAGTCAGCTTCTGGTACAACTCTTCGGCCAAAAACGGCGTGAACGGCGCTATAATCATGCTGAGTTGCGTCAGGACATAGTGCAGCGTACGGTAGGCGTCAGCTTTGTCGCTGTCGTTGGCACTTTTCCAGAAGCGTTTGCGACTGCGCCGGACGTACCAGTTGCTGGCGTCATCTATAAACGGCAGCAGCGGTTTGACAGCATTGGGAACATCATAGGCGGCCATATGAGCATCGACCTCGCGGTTCAGCTGGTGGACGCGGCTGACAATCCACAAATCCAGCGGATTACTGAGCTCGGCCATCGGATCCTCTAGACCACCCTGCCATTCCCACTGGTCAACTTCGGCGTACAGGCTAAAGAAATCATACATGTTCCAGATCATGGCTAGCTTGCGGGCCATATCACCGACTTCTTTATCCTGCAGCACGAAATCTTCGGCGTTCAGCAGCGGCGAACTAAGGAATAGCAGCCTGAGGGCGTCAGCGCTGTAGCGATCCATCAGCTCGTTCGGATCGGTAAAATTACCAAAGCTTTTGCTCATTTTGCGGCCATCATTGCCAGCCAGCGTGCCGGTAGCAATGACGTTGGTAAAGGCGCGCTTTGAGAACAAGCCGACATTCACGGCATGCAAATAATAAAACCAGGCCCGTACTTGAGCGATGTATTCAACAATAAAGTCGGCTGGAAAGCGTTGCTCAAATTTTTCGACGTTTTCAAACGGATAGTGGAATTGGGCAAACGGCATCGAGCCGCTTTCAAACCAGCAGTCAAAGACTTTATCAATACGTTTGTACTCAATTTGATCGATAGTAAAAGTTACATCATCAATCCAGGGGCGATGGTAATCTTCTAGTTTGACCCCTGATAACTGTTGTAATTCTTCATAACTTCCGATCACTTTGATGTGCTCTTGGCCGTCAGAATCTAGGCCCTTCCAGACGGGCATGGCGGTTGCCCAAAAACGATCGCGGCTGAGGTTCCAGTCCGGCGCCGTCTGTACTGTTTTAGCGAAGCGCCCCTGTTTAATATGCTCCGGGAACCAGTTGATGTCACCGTTTTGCTCGAGCATGACTTCACGTTGGCTGGCAATATCCATAAACCAACTGGGGTGAGCCCGGTACATCAGCCGGGTGCCGCAGCGATGGCAGTGCGGGTAACTGTGCCGAATGTACTCAATTTTCCAGACTATCCCATGTTCATGTAAGCTTTTCGCAATCTGTTTGTTACTATCCCACACCAATTGACCCTGCCACTCGCCTTCGCTGTAAAACCCGCTATCATCCAGCACTGATATCAGCGGAATATCGTGTTCCTTGGCTAGCTGATAGTCCTCTTCACCGTAGGCCGGCGCTAAGTGCACCACGCCAGTACCCTCGTCGAGGTTCACATAATCGGCATGCCAGACCCTATGGGCATTTTCACCACGTTGTTGAAAGAGTGGTTCGTATTGCTTTCCGATTAGCTCTTTACCCCTGTATTTTCGCAGTACTGTGTGATCCACAACGTTGTGTTTTTCATCTGTGAACACTTTTTCTATTAATTTGCTGGCAACAATAAAAATTTCCTCGCCGACCTGCACTTCAGCATATTCTAGGTCTTTATTAACCGCGGCGGCGGTATTGGCCGGCAGTGTCCATGGTGTAGTTGTCCAGGCCAGCAAAAAGGTTGGCAAAGAATTATCGCTGCCGCTTAGCCGCAGTTTGACGTAGACCGATGGATCAGTGACATCTTGATATGAGTTATCCATGGCGACTTCGGCCTTGCTGATCGGCGTAGCATCGCGCGTGCAGTACAGCAGCACCTTCTCACCTTCGTAAACTTTGCCGGCATCGTGCAGTTGCTTGAACGCCCACCACACCGATTCCATATAATCGTTATCCATGGTTTTATAGGCGCCCTGAAAATCGACCCAGCGGCCGATCCGGTCAATGGTGTCTTCCCATTCGCTGCCGGTCTGGACCATATTGGCGCGGCAGGTATTGATATAGTCTTCCAGGCTGACTTTGGTGCCAATATCGCGGCGATCGTGAATGCCAAGCTTTTGCTCGGTGAATACTTCGGCCGGCAAGCCGTGACAATCCCAGCCCCACACCCGTTCTACCCGCTTACCTTTCATAGTTTGATAGCGCGGCACAGCGTCTTTCACGACGCTCGCGAGCAAAGTGCCGTGATGCGGCACACCGGTAATGAACGGCGGACCGTCATAAAACACATAGGCGTTGTCGGCCGGCCGCTGCTCAACCGACTTTTCAAAGGTACGGTGTTTTTTCCAGTAACCGACCAGCGCCTTTTCGTACTCGATTGCCGGTCGTCGACTGTCTTTCTTGTATTGCATACCGCTGCCGTACTCCTTTTATTGCCGCTAAAATATAAAAATCACCCCTGTTAGTCGAGCCGGAGTCCCTGAGGGGGACGGTGCCATCCGGCTTCTTGCAAAGGTGATCGCAAGCGCTTGCTTTCAGCTGTAACGGGCTTGCCCGGTAAGATCTACTAGGCCACTGAGCTGCAAAGCTCCGGGCTGTTCTGCTTACTCCTCGCGGTTGATAGCCGCTGTTTGCCAGGCTAACGGTGTTAACTCAGCAAATGGATTTCCCAAATTGTAGACTCCAGTATAAACTTCTTTCGCTCCAGGGTAAAGGATGCTTAGGCCCGCGCGTAGGCAGCAACTTCGTCCATCAGTGGTAAAACCCCGCCCTGCCAACTGTGCTGCAGCGATCCATCAACTTGGATGACTAAAATCGCCGGGTACTCGGTAACATCATACAAACTGACCATCGCGTCGCCGTCACGGCTGTCAACGTTCAGTACATCTAAATGCTCGGCCGGATGGCGGCTTTGAAAATCGTGGATGAATTCCTCAATCGCCCGGGCATGCTCGGAATCAGGTCGGTAGAGAATAAGCACTTTCATAGCCCTCATTCTAGCACACCGCTCCGTCTACACTAGCTTGTTCGTTGTGGGAAATAACTGGTCGTATGCGTATGTCATTTGTGATATATCATTGCTGCTATCGACATCAAGCGTGACGTTAGCAGTCAATGGTAGCCTGTGCTGAGATGCGCTAGCGTTACGTTGCACTAGCCGGAGGGTCTATGTTATAACTAATGGATTATGGCAACTACCGTCACTCAAGCACCCTTGCTCCTCCTCGGCCTTCCGGGGTTGTGCTTCACGACGGTCGAAGCCTAGCCCGCGATCACCTCGCGGCTCCAGCGCAACCCGGAAAATCCAAGCAGGCTTCGACCAACTGATCGACAAGCCTGTTTTTAATGTAAAAGGACAATCCTCATGAGTGAAACACCAATTCCAGTCCGAATATTTGATACCACGCTGCGCGACGGCGCCCAATCACCGGGCATTTCGCTGTCGACGGACCAAAGTCTAGCTATTGCCCGGCAGCTGAACCGTCTGGGAGTCGACGTTATTGAAGCCGGCTTTGCAATTTCTTCCCACGGTAACTTCTTGGCCGTCCAAGCTATTGCCAGGAAAGTGGAAGGGCCGATCAT
>CAYZSM010000047.1:0-5406 GCA_964481105.1 uncultured Candidatus Saccharibacteria bacterium
CCGATCTAGCGTGATAAAGCTGCCAGCGGATGATGGTGCCGTCAATGTCAAATACGGCGAAAGGCCGGTTCATGGCTTTACTCCCTTCAGCCACTCGGCGACAGTTTCAGCGAATTGTTTTTCCTGACCGTGAAAACCGTGATCGGTTCCGGCAATGCTCATAAAAGCCGATTGTGTGCGGGCTGCGGGATGAATATGCTGCCGAAAGAGTTCCAGGGCTCCGGCGGTGTCGCCGGCAGTATAGGTATATTCGTCTTCGGCGCCGAACACTACCAGGTGTGGCCGTTCCACTTTTCGGTATTCGGCAAAGAGCGGCTTCTTCCCTAGCCGCTGGCCAGTGGCCTCATAGTATGGAAAAGTGTTGTAGTTGCCGTTTGGATTGAGAATGTCATACGTTGCCTGGGCACTAAACGGATGCATACCGCTATAACGCGGCATGATGTGTAATGGCTTACCGGAAGTAATTAATTTTTGAGCGAGCTGCAGGCTCAAGTGAAAGCGGCGCGGACCTAGGTCGCTATAAAATAGCCCGGTGTCATCGCCCGGTCCGGCTAGTACGTATTTGGCAAATGGATTACTCGGTGCCAGCGTGTCATACACGCAAATTTTGTTAGCACCGGTGCTGTGGCCAATCAAATATAATTCAGAAAACTGCCGGGTTTGTAAAAACTCCACCGCACCATCAATATCAGCCACACAGTCCGCAATTCGCTCAAAGTGAGTACCGCCTTGGTAATGCCGCTCGCCTTGCGGCAAGGTGTCATCATCAATCCTTAGAGTTTTGGCGTTATGCGCTCCGCGGTTATTAAAAGCTAAAAGAGCTATGCCGCGATTGATAAGGGAGGTGGCCAGAGCATTCAGACGTAGCGGATTGTAGAAAATACCGTTGTCGCCCATGCCATGCAACCAGATAGCTGCTGCCGATGTTTTTTTATCAGGCGGCGCATAAAATAAGCCCGGCAATAGCAGCCGGTCAGTTGCGACAATAGAAACCAACTCAGTGTTCATATGTCCAGTGTAACAGATATGGGACAGTGGTCGGAACCAAGAATTTGCGGATGGATCTCGGCAGCTTTGACAGTTGACTTTAAACTGCTGGAAACCATAAAGTAGTCAATCCGCCAACCAACATTGCGAGCCCGGGCATTGGCAAAGTGCGACCACCAGGTGTAGTAGCCATTTCCCTGCTTGAACAGGCGCAAAGTATCAATAAATCCGGCGTCAATAAAGGCTTGAAACCCGGAGCGCTCTTCGTCAGTGAAGCCTTTTTTGCCGACATTTGGCTTTGGATTGGCCAGATCATCCTCGGTGTGGGCAACATTCAGATCACCACTAAAAACCACTGGCTTGGTCTGTTCCAGCTGCTGAGCATAAGCCAAAAAAGCTGGATCCCAGTGCTTGTGGCGCAGCGGTATGCGACTGAGATCGTCTTTAGCATTTGGTGTATAAACTGTCAGCAGCCAAAATTTTTCAAATTCCGCAGCAATTACCCGACCCTCTTTATTGGGATCACCGTAGGTGTCACCGGTAACATTGAACTGGTCAATAATATCCTGCGGAAAACCGTTCACCACTTGCAGTGGCTTGACCTTACTAAGGATGGCCGTCCCGGAGTAGCCCGGTTTTTCAGCTGAATACCAAAAGGCGTTATAGCCGTCGATATCAAAACTAGAGTGCTCAATTTGTTCAATCTGTTCCGGCTTGGCTTTAATTTCCTGCAAGGCGATAATATCCGGCTGTTGTTTGTCGATGAACGGCTGCCATAGACCTTTTTTGGCGACCGCACGAATCCCATTGACGTTCCAGGAGTAGATTTTGAGCATGCTAAAAAGTATAGGCTGCTCTTTGTGTAATTGCTAGCGCGTCGCCCCGGTGTACCCAATTATTTGTTTGGTTATGGTGGGACAAAATTGCTACACTAGTGAACAATGAGTCATTCCTACAAGCGCGTGCTCCTCAAATTGTCCGGTGAACAGCTTTCCGGCAAGTTCGAGAGCCGTTTTGATCCGGAATTAGGCGCCTGGCTAGCCGCCGAAATTAAAAAAGCCGCCGAAGACGGCGCGCAATTTGTGATTATGGTGGGCGGCGGCAATATTGTTCGCGGTGCTGAAATTGCCGGCCACGGAATTCGCCGGGTGACCGCTGATCATATGGGCATGTTGGCTACCATGATTAATGCCCTGGCCTTGACTGACATTTTTGAATCCAAAGGTATTCCAACGCGCTGCCTGTCCAGTATTTTTGCTGAGCAAGTTGCCGAGCCATTCATCCATCGCCTGGCCGATAAACACCTTGAGAAAGGCCGAGTGGTAGTTGCTGCCGGCGGCATTGGCCGGCCCTACTTAACGACCGATACGGCTGCTGTTTCGTTGGCGCTTGAACTGGACTGTGACGTGGTGCTGAAAGCGACCAAAGTTGACGGTGTCTACGATAAAGATCCGGCCCAGTTCCCCGATGCTCAAAAACTCGACACCGTTAGTTTTCAGCAAGCCGTCGCCGATAACGGCATTAAAGTCATGGATAAAGCCGCTATGGGGCTGGCAATGGAGCATAACTTGCCGATTGTGGTGTTTGACGCCATGCAGGAAGACAGTATTGCCCGGGCTGTGCACGGTGATTCCGCCGGCACCACCATCAGCTAGCACTTAATCTTTTAGGTCGTATTGAGATCGCCAACATCCAACACCAGATGATCCCCGGCCTTGGCTTCATTGCGTAAAATACGCTGGGCAACGGTGTCTTCAACTGCTCGCTGCAAGGCGCGGCGCATTGGCCGGGCACCCATCCGCGGGTCATAACCGACGGCCACGATTTGCTGCATGGCGGCCGGTGTGAGTTCCAGTGTAATATTTTGGCTGGATAACGTTTTATTAACTTCGTTCATCATCAGTGCTACAACCTGCAAGAGCTCTTCGGGCGTGAGCGGCCGGAATAGTACGATTTCGTCGAAACGGTTCAATAGTTCTGGTTTAAACTGGCCGCTGTTGATCAGCTCGTTGGTAAATTCAGCTTGGAAACTTTCCAGCGCTTCGCCTTTTTCGACACGATCGCGAATGGTTTGAGCGCCGGCGTTACTAGTGACAATAATAATACAGTCCTTAAACGACACTCCCTTGCCTTCACTGTCAGTCAGCTGGCCCTCATCGAGCATCTGGAGAAGCAGGTTCAGAATATTGGGGTGGGCCTTTTCAATCTCATCGAGCAGCACCACACTGAACGGCTGGGCGCGCACTGCCAAAATGAGACTGCGGGTTTCCTCGCGGCCATTGGACAGCAGTCGCGCGACATCTTCGGGCCGTTGGTATTCACTCATATCCAGCCGGATCATATTGGTTTCGTTCCCGAAATAGGTCGCCGCAATAGCCTTGCCCAGCTCTGTTTTACCAACACCGGTCGGACCTAAAAATAAGAAGCTGCCGATTGGCCGTTTTGGATTGGCCACGCCGGCTCTTGCCCGCCGTAAGGCGTTGGAGACCACACCGACAGCATGTGTCTGATTGATCATACGCTGGTGGATGGTGTCTTCCAGGTGCAGCAGCGTGTCGGCTTCAGTAGTGCCGGCGGTGCCGACCTTGACGCCGCGGGTTTGTTCAATGGCCTGCTGAACGCTCACGGCATTCACCAGTCCATGGTCACTGTGGGCGACGGCCTGTTTGAGCAATTTTATGGCTTTGCCGGGATAGGCTTCTTCCTGCTCGTAACGACCGCTTAGCCGATAGGCTTCATGCAGTGCTTCGTAGGCGACTAAAACATGATCCTGATTCTGAATAGTTACGGCACTATCTTCCAGCACCCGCATTACCCCGGCTTCCGGCATTTCTTGGAGCATAACAGGGGTGAGCAAGCTCGCCAAGCTCTGGTTTTGAGCTCTTAGACGCTGATAGTCGCTCGGCGTTAATGCCAGGATAATCGGTACCGAATGCGACTCTACGATAGACATCAGGATTTGCGTGGCGTCAAAAGTGCCGGGTCCGCCGCCGAAAAATAACTGGGCATTGTCAAAAAATAGAATAATATGGCCGGCCCGGTTGGCTTCGTTAGCCAGGCCTATCATAATCTGTTCCAGCTCGCCCTGAGCATGGGCGTTGGAGGTAATATCGCTGGCGTTCAGGCTCACCACCTGGTGAAATGCGAGGGCCTGGCTGGTATTACCTTCTATAAGCCTTTGGGCTAGAGCGTGGACTGTCGTGGTTTTACCAATGCCGTCAGCGCCAATAAGCGCCACGGCGCTGGCTCGGTTATTGAAGGCACCGTCAATCGCCTGCACACCCTCGGAGTTGGTTAGCCATCCATAATGAGCGCCCTCCTGGGTGATGCTTTCGGTTACGTTATGTCCGAAGCGATCAAGCTGCGGCGTATAGCCAAACGCCCAATCGCGGCCGATGCCGCCAGCGTTGGTTTTAACCCGTCGGGTTTCCTTGATATTGCGACCCAGCCAATTAGCAATGGATTCGATATCATCAGGTTTGGCCTTTTGCTCGACGAGCAGTTCGCGCAGCGGTGCCGAAGCCAGCAGCATCCCGGCCACGATAAAGCCTGGTTCCACGACGGGATCTTCATTTTTTTGAGCTTCTTGGACGGCCAGTTGCACGGCGTATTGCAGTTCGGCCGGTTCGGTGCTGAGATGCGAGGCAATAGTATCGCTTCCCAGTAACAGATGATCGGCGAAAAACAGAGCCTGCCAATGATCTTGCAGGGCTGCCCACATAGTTTGCGGATTGAGGGTCATGTTTCGCTTCAAACGAGATAAGACATCAACCGACAACACGCCGGCCAGATCGGTGCCATGTGGCGGTAATACTGCCAAATAACGCTTCCACCAAACAGCCAGCATGTAACAAAAAATCGCCGGTGACGCTAAGAGTAGACCCAGGCCTTTATGATGACCAAAACCAAGCGCTACGGCGCTAGCTACGCCAAAGATACTTACTACAAGCAATATCCGGTAGCTCGCATCACCAAGGTGCTTCGAGAACCTGGCTTCATAAAACCGTCGGTTACCAAAATCAATCAGTCCGTCGTTCATAGCAGCAGCAAGCCTCCCACAATAAAACCGGGTACTGCGAGCGGTAATAATGGCCAGATAATTATTTCAATGATCGAAACAACAGCTATTACCACAATAATCAGAAAAGCGGCCAGCAGCACCATAATACGCACCGTAAAACCGACGGCTCGGCTGACAATGTTATCGCCCAAAGCTTTCATTTTGGCGTCTAGGCTTTTACCGGTATCGGTAATAATCCGGCGCCAAGGCGCGAATAGTGTGCGGGATAGTTGTCGGACCGAAAAACTGGTGAGGATGCCGTTAATCCGCGGACCAAGATTGGTTAATACCATTTTCCAGCCAGCGCCGTACCACCACGAAAAGAACGACATGATAAGCATAGCCATAATTGTACCACT
>CAYZSM010000048.1:0-5392 GCA_964481105.1 uncultured Candidatus Saccharibacteria bacterium
GATCAGCCCCAGCGTTGAAGCCCTAGTCCACGTTTCAGAAATGAGCGATGACGCAGCCGTCGATCCAGAAAAACTTTTCCAGCTCAACGAAAAGAAGCAGTTCAAGGTTTTGGATATTGATACCGAAAACCGCAAGATTGCGCTGTCGCTGAAAAACGCCAAGACGAAGACAGCTGCTAAATCCGCAGCACCCGAGACAGCCGACAAATCCGACAAATCTGAGAAGCCCGCCAAAGCTAAAGCCAAAGCGGCCAAAAACGACGAATAAGTTTACGATGCGTACCTAATATCCCGGCCGTCCGGCCAGAAAGGAGTCGACAATTATGGCAGAAGCAGAAACTACTACTGAAATAACTGAAACTACCATAATCGAAATCGAAGATATGATTACTGTCGGCACCTTGGCCGAGCGGTTGTCTATTCCGGTGTCGCGGCTGATTGGTGAGTTGATGAAGAACGGTGTCATGGCCACCGTCAATGAGCGGATCGATTTTGACACTGCCCAGATTATTGTTGAAGAGTTAGCGCTCGGCGTAACTTTGAGCAAAAAAGCTGCCGCTGAAACAACGCTGCCCAGCCGCTCCAAGCCAGTCAGCAGCAGTAAGGGCGTGGCCCGGGCACCGGTTGTCGCCGTTATGGGTCATGTTGATCACGGCAAAACCAGCTTGCTCGATGCCATCCGCGGTGCCGATGTCGCCCAGGGCGAAGCCGGCGGCATTACCCAGCATATTTCGGCTTATCAGATTGTCCATAATGACCGACCGATTACGTTTTTGGATACTCCCGGCCATGAAGCGTTTGCCGCTATCCGTGAACACGGGGCTTTACTAACCGATATCGTGGTAATCGTCGTGGCCGCCGATGATGGTGTTAAGCCGCAAACGCTGGAAGCTATCCGCTTTGCCAAAAAAGCCGGCGTCAAAATTTTGGTGGCCGCCAATAAAATGGACAAAGAGGGAGCGGACATCAATCGCCTTAAACAGCAATTGTCGGAACATGAACTGTTAACTGAAGAGTGGGGTGGCGATACCATTGTGCTGCCCGTATCGGCTAAAACCAAAGCCGGTATTCCTGAACTGCTGGACATGCTATTGCTGGTAACCGATGTCGAAGAGCTGAAGGCCGATGTTGATGTGCCGGCCCGCGGGCTGATTATTGAAGCACACGTCGAACAGGGACGCGGGCCAGTCGCCCAAGCCCTGGTCGAAGCCGGCACCCTGCGCCCCGGCGAGTTTATTGTGGCCGGCGGCAGCTATGCCAAGGTGCGCAATCTGGAAACTACCGAAGGCCGAGCCGTCAAAGCCGCTACACCTTCGATGCCGGTAGTAATCACCGGTTTTAAGACACTGCCGGAATTCGGTGACGAGTTTATGACAGTTGCCAATGAAAAAACTGCTCGCCTGCAATCCGCTGGTTCGGCCGCCGAACATCGAGCCGGAGCTGGCCGCATGGATATTGGCAGCAGCGAGTTAATCCGACTGATTAACCGCAACAACGAATTGCAGGAGCTAAACGTCATCATTAAGGCCGACGTCCAAGGCTCGCTGACCTCAGTTATAGACAGTTTGAAGGCTTTGGATACCGAAGAAGTCGGCGTGCGGATTGTCGGTTCCGGGGTTGGTCCGATTGGCGAAAATGACCTGCATCTGGCCCACACCAGCCACGCGATTATCTACGGCTTTAACGTCAGTTTGCCGACCAGCAGTCGCCAGCAAGCCTCTCGCGATAAAATCAACGTGCGCTTATACAAAGTGATTTATGAATTACTTGATGACGTCAAGCTGGAACTTAGTAAGCTGCTCAGTCCGGAAATTGTGGAAACTGAACTGGGACGCCTGCTGATCAAAGGTATATTTAACACCACCAAAACTGCCGTGATCGCTGGCGGGGAAGTTACTAAGGGCAAGTTAACCGCGCCGGCCCTAGCCCGAGTGGAACGGGATGGTGAACAGCTAGCTGAAGTAGAAGTAACTGGCCTAAAACGCGGCCCGGCCGATGCCCGGGAAGTCGTGGAAGGCGAACTGTGCGGCATCAGCCTCAAGACGACCAAACGGCTCGATCTTCAAGAAGGCGATCGACTGGAATTATTTACGCGGCAGGCTATCCAACGGCAGCTGTAAAGGTGCTACAATGACAATATGCTGAAAATTGATAACAGCTTACTCGAAGAAATCGGCCTTGGCAGCCTGCCGGAAGCCGAAAAGAACAGCTTTCTTAAGCACGTCTACGAAACCCTAGAAATGCGCGTCGGCATTCGCTTGGCTGATCAAATGAGCAACGAGCAACTTGACGAATTTGAGCAGTATTTTGAAGCCAAAGATGACGCCGGAGCTTTCAAATGGCTGGAAAGCAACTTCCCAAATTATAAAGATATTGTTCAAGAAGAATTCGACAAACTAAAGGCCGAAGTTGCCGGCACTGCGCCGCAAATTCTGGCTGCTAGCCAAGCCGCTCAGGCCCAAGGCGGCCAACAGCTACCGGCTGCCGGCCCGGCTCCTGCGGCGCAGCCCTACCAGCCGCCGCAACAGCAGCCAGCTTATGCTCCACCCAATCCTCCCTCACCGATGCCGCCGATGCCTGATTCCATGGCCCCATCGCAGCCTGGTGCTGCCTTTCCGGCACCGCCGGTTCCTGGGGCATCCTTAGGGACACCGCTGGGAGCACCGCCACAGCAGCCTTATGGTCAACCAGCACCGCCACCATTAGAGCCACCAGTACCCGCGCCGACCCCGGCCGCCCCTCCCTATGGGCCGCCACCTGCCGATCCACAGGCCATGATGCCGCCGGCTTATGCTGCTCCAGATCCAGCTGCTGCCGCCCAGCCCTACCAACCACCGCAGCCGCCGTTTCCACCGCAGCAACCACCCGCCGGTCCGCCGCAGTAATCTACTCCCTCTGAACTTCAGTTAAGAAATATTTCTAAGCTTTATGATGTAAAAATTTTACAGTCGGAACATGCCTGTGGCCCTTATGCTATAAGTACGCAACTTAGTATAGAAGAAGGGGGTCTTACAGTGTTAGAAGGCTACAATTACGCTGAAGCAGAAGGTTTTTCAAAAGTAACAGATGAGGAACTCGCCACATATACCGATCCTAACGCTCCCCACAACCAAGAAGCTAGGGCCTTATTTCAAGATTTCGCGGAGTTTACCGGCCGCCAAGTGACTGATTCGGAAGTGGTCCTCGAGACAAATGAGGCACAAAATTCGCCCGACGACGACGACCGCCAAGGTGGTTCATTGGCCTATCTCATTCCCTGGACACCGTCAGATTCAAGCGGCGAAGCTAAAAACATGCCGGCTGGCGATCCTTCCGATCCCCGCGATTGGGCACCTGAGCTGAGCACCCAAAGAGCCGCCTAAAGTTCACAATAATCCGGTAATTTACACTGGCTTGTAGCCGGCCAAGAAAGCTTGGCCGGACATTTCGCGTTTACCGCTAGGGATCAGAGAATCGATAACTAGCACACCATCACCGGTATAGCGGCCGATTTGTTTGCCGCCGTCCAACCAGAGGTCGCCAGGAGTGCCGCTGCCCTCGGTGATGTGGGCGGCAGTAATGATTGCCTCGGTATAGCCAAAGCTGGCCCGGCTGCGCGGCCAACCGTAATAGGCCCGGATTTCACGCTCCAGGCGCTCAGCCGGCTTTGTCCAATCAATTTCACTGGCCGCTTTATCAATATGCTCGTCGTAAGTGGCCTGACTGTCGTCCTGCGGCGTCGCTGTGGCTGAACCGTCTAAAATTGCCGGCAGACATTCCAGTAATAAAGACAGACCCAGGGAAGATAACTGGTCCGCCAGGCCCTGCTTGCTTTCGGTGCCAGCTAGCGGCAGTGTTTCTTGAGCGTACACCGGCCCGGCATCCATTTTGGCGACCAGTTTCATAAGCGAAACGCCGGTTTGGGCGGCTCCCTCCAAAATAACGCTTTCAATCGGAGTCGGGCCGCGGTGCAGGGGCAACAGAGAAGGGTGGATATTAACAATTCCCCCCGGAAAAAGTTCCAGCACGGCAGCCGGCACAATTTTACCGTAGGCGATTAACACTGCGGCCGTGGCTCCAAAGCTGGCTAGTTGCTGTTGGGTGGCAATATCGTTTAAATCCGTAGGCGACAGCAGAGGAATGCCGTGCTCCTGGGCAACGCGGGCTACTTCGAGCGGCCGAGCCTGGCGCGAGGCCGCGGCCTGGTTTTGCGCCACCACCACAGTGCCAATCTCATAGCCGTGAGCGATTAAATCCTGCAATACCGGAGCGACGGTACTAACACCGGTTGCCAGGCGCTCGTTACCAAAGAATAGGATTTTTTTCGACATGTTCGTGGTAGTCCAGGGGTTTTAGTTTGCCGTCATCGTCTAACTGAAAAAAGGCTTCGCTGTCGCCTTTGATATGATCAATAAACACAATGCCGTTGGTGTGATCAATCTCATGCTGGAAAATCCGGGCCAGAAACCCTTCGGCGGTCACTCGAAACGGCTTGCCGCGCAGATCCAGAGCATCGACTTTGACCTTGCTGTGGCGCGGCACCTTACCGTAAATGTTCGGCACGCTCAAACAACCCTCGTAATCCTGAATCAATTCGCCTTCCAGCTTCGCAATTTCCGGATTAATGAACACCGTAAACTCATGATCTTGCTTATTGTTGTAATCGTTACGCACAACCACGATTTTATAGAGTCGATCAATCTGAACTGCCGCCAGCGCCACGCCAACTTCATGCTCCCGGCTTTGATCCCAGTCAATCGTCGCCGCTTTCATATCAGCCACCACCTGCTTAATTTCGTCAGTAATCACGCCAACCCGCTGGGATTTTTGCCGCAAATGCGGATTCGGCAAGGCAATAATGCTGTCTTTTGTCATAATCCAGCTCAGTATAACAGATAGGCCGAATCGCACCCAGCAAGGAGATCAACATTCTAGCCCATGAGCCTTGTTTATATAAATTTATATGATATAAATGGATTATGTCGAAAATAACAGAGTCTACGCCAAGTGTTGCTACTTCTTTGTATGGTGGTGAGCTATCCTCGCAGAAGTCATCCAAGTTGCCAACCTGGCTGTTGAGCCGGATGTCTTCGCCGGTCAGTATGGTAATTAATCCGGATAGCGTGCCATTGCCCGACGGCATTTATTATACGGATCCTACTGCTATCAAACCAAAAGAATACACGACATTAGTGCGACAAATGGGATGGGAAATTAGAAGTCGGGGTGTACAACAGCGTACTGAAATCTGGCGCGCTGCGGGTTTAGGATTAATAAACGTGGCTGTCAGGGCAACAGATAGCAACAAATTAACTGGCTTCGGTAGTATTTTGTGCAGGGCCGAAATTGCAGCTGGTGAGTTCTGTAGCGTGATGGTTACTCCCGCATTTCGGCGACGAGGTAGTGGCAAGGC
>CAYZSM010000049.1:0-5305 GCA_964481105.1 uncultured Candidatus Saccharibacteria bacterium
TGCCGCCCTCGCTGAGATGCCGCGGTAAACGTTTGAGGTCACGGTAGGGTGGATTATCGTAGGGCGGATCGAGGAAAATCAGATCGAAATGTTCGGCCGGATGGCGAGTGGACCAGGCTCCGGCAAAGGCCCGGATAGCTTTAATGCGCTCGGTGATGCCAAGGGCTTCGAGGTTAGCGGTCATGGTGGTATGGGCGGCTTTATCAACTTCAACTGCTACGCCGCTGCGGGCGCCGCGGCTGATGGCTTCAATTGCCAGGCCGCCGCTGCCGGCAAAGGCATCGAGGAATGTCAGACCCTTAATGTCGCCGAGGGCACCGAAGATAGCGCCACGAATCTTTTCACTCATTGGATGGGTGCGATGGCCATGGGGACTTTGAAACGTGCGGCCACCTAAATAGCCAGCAATGACTCTCACGCTTTTTTTGCTTTCTTAGGACCAGGTTGAGAGGCTGTTTCCGCTTCCCGGCTGGCAGCATACCAGGCCAGCGTAATGATCCGGGCCATGCGCGGCGCCAATTTTTGGCGGACGTCGCGGTTCAACACAAGGGTCCATCCCCCGGCAATAAAGCGGTCGTAAATTCGCAAAACAGCGATTTGCTGGAGATATTCATTAAAAACAGCGATCAGCCCCTTCTGACAGACTGCTTCCAGCTCAGCCGCCGATGGCCGGGCTTTTGACAATTGCAGCGGCTCAATAATGGCGTAAGCTCCGGCCTCGAACATAGCGTGGGTGGTCAATAACCCCTTCGGTCCGACAATTTTGAGGCTCAAAAGTAATGATTCACGCACCGTGTTGCTTTTTACGTAGGCTCGGCCGATTAATCCCTTGCGGCTTTGACGGTCCTCGCCGCGCAGCTCAGCTAATTCCGCTTCGTATGGATAATGATGCGCTGGGGTCAAACCGTCTACCAAAGCGTGGGCCAGCCATGCAGCTTCAAAAGCGGCCCGAACATCATCTTGCTGCCGGAGTGCTTTAACTAACCGGCCATAATGCCGCCTGATCTGGTCGTGCAGCTGGGTATCGCTGGTATCGAAAGGGTCAATAAAGTGCCACGGCTGATCGTCCTGATGCGGGCCTTTTAATTTAGTAGCGTCGGGGCCGTGCTTGCCCTCAAAATGCACAATTTGCCGGATGCTCGGAAAGAAGCTGCCGCTCGGTAGTACCGCTCGCAAGTGGCGGTAAGCCACACGGTCCAGTTTTTGATGGGCATGGAAGATTATGGCATACATATGTTTATTGCTCAGCGTTCAGTTAAGGTTTGTGACGGCCCGAAGCCGCTTTACAGTCTTGGCTAAGTGTTCATAGTGTAACAAATCCTCTTGCCGCTCAAGGAAAGCCGCTGCACTATGCCGCGCCTCAGCAATCAGTCGCGTGTCACTCAGCTTGGCAATCCTTAGATCCAGTTGACCGTGCTGTGCAGTTCCATAAATAGCACCTGGACCGCGCAGTTCCAAGTCCAGCTCCGCTAATCGAAAACCGTCGTTCGATTGCTCCAGAGCCCGTAAGCGGCGACTGGGAGCCTGCGAATCACTCAGCAGCAGGTAGCAGTAGCCTTGCTGGTCGCTGCGTCCGACCCGACCGCGCAATTGATGCAGTTGCGCTAGGCCAAAGCGTTCCGGATTTTCCACGAGCATTATACTGGCGTTCGGCACATCAACGCCCACCTCAATAACTGTGGTGGAAACTAAAATATCAAGCTCTCCAGCGGTGAAGCGCTGCATGACAGCCTGCTTATCACGGCTGGCGAGTTTCCCGTGCAGCAAACCAACCCGGCGGTGCTTGAATTCATGTTTGCTGAGCTGCTCATAGACCTGTTCGGCAGAACTCGCTTCTAACTGCGTTGAATCGGTAATTAAGGGACAAACGACAAACATTTGGCGGCCGGCCTGGAGTTCGCTATCCAACCGCTCATATAAACGCTGCCGGGCATTGGGAGAAATCAGCTCGGTCAATATCGGCCTACGGTCGGCCGGTTTGGCATCCAGCAGCGAGATGTCCAGTTCTCCGTAGAGCGTTAGGGCCAACGAGCGGGGAATCGGTGTGGCAGTCAGGCTGAGAACATGCGGCATATGACCGGCTTTAGCCATCAATGTTTTACGCTGCTCTACGCCAAAGCGGTGTTGCTCGTCGATAATTACCAGCGCCAGGGTGTGCATATCGACCGTTTCCTGAATTAAGGCTTGGGTGCCAATGATAAAGCGCGCCTGACCGGCCTGGATAGCCGCATGGGCCTGCTTTTTTTGGGCTGTGCTCATGCTGCCGACTAACAAGACGGTACGATCGGCATAGCCGAGTGGCTCCAGCAAGCGATAAATAGTGTCGGCATGTTGGCGCGCGAGCAGTTCAGTCGGAGCCATCAGGGCTGCTTGCCAGTCGCGGGCCAAAACCATCAGTGCTGCCATGGCGGCGACCACGGTTTTTCCGGCACCGACATCCCCTTCAACTAAGCGGTTCATTGGCTGACTTTTTTGCATATCTTGGTAAATTTGCCAAATAGTCCGCCGTTGGGCATCGGTAAGCGTAAATGGCAAATGCTGCACAAAATCGCGCGCTAACTGCTCATTAAAGGCTACTGTTAGGGCTGTTTCGGTGTTATTTTCCTGCTTATTGAGCAAGCTGGCAAGGCTGAGGCTAAAAACTTCTTCAAAGCCTAAGCGGCGTCGGGCGCTTTCCAGCTGTTCAGCCGATTCCGGCGCGTGCAGTGCCCACAGGGCTGCCGAGCGGCTCATTAAATCATGCTCGGCGACCAGCCACTCAGGCAGCGTTTCCGGCAAGCTATTCGCCAAATCACGTAACTGATGTACCGCCAGCCGTATTTGCCGTGAAGTCAGTCCTTTTGTTTCGCGGTACACGGCGAGTATCCGGGCTGTATTGACCGGCAAATCGCTGGCTATTTCCAGACTGGGATTAATAAAACTAAACCGTTGCCGGTGGAGACCAAACTGGCCGGAAATTAAATATGTCCGTCCTGCCTTCAAAGCTGCCGCGCGATACGGTTGGTTAAACCACACCAAACGAACACTGCCCTGGGCGTCACTAGCGACTGCCTCGGTTACATGCATGCCGCGGCGGACATAGCGGCCACTTGCCTGCTTGATTACTGCCTCAATGGTCATCATGCCAGGCTGCAGTTTGTTGGTCGGTGTTATTTCCGAATAATCTTCGTAGCGCCGCGGGTAATAATCCAGCAAGTCACCGGCAGTTTTGATACCTAAGATCGCAAACTTTTTGGCCAGTGCCTCGCCAACTCCAGCTAACTCCGTTATAGGACTATCAGTAGTCATATCGTCCAGTATACGGAACTAAGGCGGTGTCAAGGATTTTTGCGGACTAAAAAGAAGATGCTGGGGCCAAAATATACGGCAGCTAGCGGTCGCTGCATGATACGCTCGGCGCCGAGCATGACTTCGCGGGGCATCATTTTTTTAAGACGCGTGCTGCGCAAGTTGGAAACCGACAGCGTCGCCTCCACTTGCAAGCCGGCATGAGCCAACTGACGGATAACGGTTGCCGGATTATGATTCACAAATGGTATTTCGTCATCCCGCCGGTTAGCAGCTGAACGAATATCCACTGGCTTGATCGGCAGTCGTTTCAAGCGGGCCAAATGACGCAAGCGATTGCGCATGTGCAAATAGTTAGCAACTTCAATTACCGCATATCCATCGGGGCTCAGAACACGGGCAATTTCGGCGAACTCAGCGCTAGGATCAGGCAAATGGTGCATCACTCTAATCATTGTCAGTAGATCAATTTCTCCGTCCTGCATATCCAAATCGTCCGCTTGGAGCAAACGGCGATCAATTTCAGGGTGGTCTTTTAAGAATTTAGCGGCAATATCGAGTTGCTGCTGACTGGGCTCGGCCAGGATAACTTTGTCGGCATATTCTTCCAGCAGGACACACAGCCGGCCATAACCGCCGCCAACGTCCACTGCCTTCCTAAAGTGCTTACCTTGCAGCAAGCGACGAATAGCCAGCTCCTCGGCGGCGTGTTCGTATTCCCGGCCTTCCCAATAGCGCAAATAATTATGTTTGGGGTCATTGTACTGATCAGCCTGACGTTTATGCTTAGGCTGAGAGGAGTGAGCGGTGGAAGCGGCTGTCGTTTTAGGCATATCACTCTTAGTATAACAATAGCTGCTCGTTAGCCAAGCTCGACTAAAATAGAATCTTTAAAACGTTTCCCTTTTCGTAGCAATAAGCGCCCCTGCAAGAAGTCATCAGCTCCAAATTGCTCACGATTAATCTTGGCACCATTCACAGAGATTCCATTTTCGCTGATCAGCCGACGGGCCTCTGTATTGGAGCTGGCTAAGCCGCCCTTCACTAGCGTATCGACGATAGAGCCGTCAGCGACAACAGTGACAGCAGGGATTTCCTGGCGCACGGCCTCAATGATCTCACCTTCGACCTCGTCGAGGGCCAGCTTGGAAGTTAAAACGCGGGTGACGGCTTCGGCGGTTTGCATAGCCTGTGCTCCATGAACCAGACGAGTTGCCTCCTGGGCCAGGCGAGTTTGAGCCTGCCGCAAGTGGGGCTGGGCAGCGTGCTCGGCGAGGATACTTTCGACTTCTGGCCGATCCAGCTCAGTGTAAATTTTGAGATATTGCTCGACTTGAGAATCTTCGACATTAATCCAGAATTGATAAAACTGGGTTGGTGTGGTTTTAGCCGGGTCCAGCCAGACAGCGCCTTCCTCGGTTTTGCCGAATTTTTGACCGGTTGCCGGATTAATAATCAGCGGTACCGAGTAAACATGCGCTTCACCGCCGGTTTTGCGGCGGATCAGATCAATACCGGCAATGCTGTTGCCCCACTGGTCGGAGCCGCACACCTGCAAGGTGACGCCCATTTCTTCATATAAATGCAAGAAATCGTAGGCTTGGATCAATACATAGCTGAATTCCGCATAACTAATGCCCGCTCCCTCATCGCTCAGCCGAGTTTGAACGAAATCCCGAGCCAACATTTGTCGAGTCGGCACATGTTTGCCGACATCACGAAGGAAATCAAGATAACCCATGTTTTGAAACCAGTCATAATTATCAACCGTCGTAAAGCCTTGTTCGCCAAACAGTCGCTGGTATTGCCCGACAATAGCGCCTTTATTATGGGCTACTTCTTCCTGACTAATTATCCCCCGTTCTTCGCTCTTGCCATCCGGATCACCAATCAGGCCGGTAGCACCGCCGACTAGCAGCACGGCCTGATGACCGTGTTTTAGGAAGGCTTTCACCATCATGGCAACGGCTAGATGACCAACTGTCATGGAATCGGCGGTGGGATCAACTCCCCAATA
>CAYZSM010000050.1:0-5301 GCA_964481105.1 uncultured Candidatus Saccharibacteria bacterium
AAAAATACTGGTACTGGCCCCCAGCACTGCTTGGTCGGCCGAGATATTTAGGCTAGTCAGGATCGGTGCAAAAGCCACCGGCACATTCGGACTGCCGACTAGTCCGCTCAGCTTAACCATAAACGCCCGATCATTGCTCGTGCCATACCAAGCCACAGCATAACTCTTGCCGCCGCCATGGTGGTTGATAAATTCATACGTTATTTTGTAGGCCGGCACAGCATTCAGCGTGGTAGCTGTTTCGGTCAGGATTTTGACATCCAGGCCGCTGCTGGCATTGGCCGGAAAAAGCTTGGCGGCGGTCTGCTGAGCGCTCAATCCAGCATTTTCCGGTTTTTGACGGATAGCCGCCAGCGCAGCCGCATCGGGATTGATTTCCACACTGAAAACCGTTGCGCCGACCGGCCCCTCAACACTGCCCGGCTTAGCCCGCACTGTTGCCCCCCGGTCGCTGCTGGTAACTGTGAAGTTTGCACTATTCACCTCAAAAGAATAACCAGCCGCCGAATGTACGCGCGTTAACGGCGACGATTCGGCAGTAGCTTGGTCTTGGCGAACAGTCGGGGCAACCGCATGCTGATTATGGCCAATTACTACGCCGATTTCCACGGCCAACACCAAGCATAGCGCTAGCAGCAAGAGCAGCGAAACGATATGCCGCCGGCGATATGGCTTATGATGATGCGGCTGGACCGTCCTGCGCCGAGCATGGTGTTTATTTTTGGCCACGGAATACCTTGAAATACCTTTACACGCTAGTGCTTACAGCATAACGATGGGCCGCGTTTTACGCAAGCAATCCGCCGCACTACGGCTACCCTTTCCAAGGCATGTATGGAGAATGTATGGAGGTTGGGTGGAGGATGTATGGAGAACGTATGGACGATGGCTATACATCCTCCATACATGCTTAGCAAAGAGGGTTTGAGTTACAGCTCTTCCAGGAGAGCGATAATTTCTTGGGGGGTGTGCGCCAAGGCGGTCGCCTTTTGGGCGACTAGGCTGCTGCGCCGAGCGAAGCCCCAGGTCACCGCAATCACGGGCAGTTTAATTGATTGAGCGGCCTGGACGTCGCGCAGTTCATCGCCAATGTAAAATGCATCTTTGGCCTCAATATTTTGCTCGCGCAGCAGGCGACGCAAGGCGGGCGCCTTACCGAACAAGCCGACGCCGGCGTAAATTTCCAGAAAATATATGTGCAGATGATTGTGGTGCAAAAAATGCCGGACATTAGTTAGTGAATTGGTGCTGACGATAAATAGTTCGTGGCCTTCGGCGTGCAATTTACGGATGACCTCATCCATGCCGGCGAACGGTTGGAGATGTTTAATAGCCTGCCTCATGCGCCGCCGGCCCTTAAAAAACAGCTCTGGCGTATTCCACCAGTGATGTCCGAGCTGAGTGGCCATCGCTCCCATCGACAGGCCGCGAAGTTGTTGTTTTTCTTCGGCTGTTAGCGGCCAGCGTTTGGCTTCGCGGGCTAAAAATTCCGCAACATAATCGAAGCTATCGGCAATTGTGCCGTCCATATCAAAGATAATTGCCGCCATCACGCTCTAGTTTACAGTACAATGGAGCTATGACGCAGCCCTCAAATGGTTCCAAGCAGCAAAAGGCATTGGCGACGCTCGGCGGCGGCTGTTACTGGTGCTTGGAAGCCTTTTACCAGCGAGTGAACGGTGTAGATTCCGTGACTTCCGGTTACAGCGGCGGACATATTGATAATCCGACGTCCGAACGGGTCTACATGGGTGATACCGGTCATGCCGAAGATGTGCAGTTGAGCTTTGATCCATCAGTTATTACCTACCGGGAACTTTTGGAAATTTTTTTCGTGATGCACGATCCGACGACCCTAAATCGTCAAGGCAACGATGTCGGCACGGAATACCGCTCAGTCATCTTCTACCACGATGAACCACAGAAAACCGAGGCCGAAGACATGGCCGCGACCTTTGCCGCCGAGCTGTGGTCTGATCCAATTGTTACCGAAATCGCTGCCTTCCAAGAATTTTGGCCGGCCGATGAACACATGCAGGATTTTTATAATAAAAATCCTGGTGTCGGCTATTGTCAGATCATTATCGATCCAAAAATCCAAAAACTGCGGCAAAAATTTGCCGCAAAGCTGAAGCCTACAGCAGCTTAATAAGCGACGCCACGCTAAAGGCCAGCACTAATAGGCCAAGAAACCGGCGAAAATAGTTGACGCCTTGAAAGATTTCGAACCACGACCACACCAGCAGCGAAGCTGAGCCTGCCCACGAAAAAATATCGGCCAGCAGGCCTTTGTACAAAATAATTGCGATGGTCGTCAGCACTGCCCAGCCGATCAGCCAGATATTAGGCATTTGCCAGACCACCACCCGGCCATGCCGGTCTTTCCAGGTCTTATCCCATAGACTACGATGTTTGCCGCGATAATATTGTCGATGCGTGTGTGGCGTATCTTCCACCATTCCCCCTGTTAACTTCTCATTATACGGTATTTACGGGCCTCACTCCAGCTCGCGGATTTTGTCATGATCCAGGCCATAATAGTGAGCAATCTCGTGCCACAGGGTGTGTTTGATGGCTTCCTTAAGTTCCTGAAGGGTGTTTGTCGTGGCCGTCAGCGGGCCTTTAAACAGCGTAATTTTGTCCGGCAACAGCCGAATCATGCCCTGTCGCTGCGGCAGTGGCGTGCCCTGATACAAACCGAGTAGTGTCTGGTCGTGGCGCAGCTGGAGCTCCTGCCGCTGCTCAGGCGTTGGCACTTCTTCATATAAAATCGCGATATTTTTAATGTTTTTGACGTGCTCGCCGGGTAATTCCGTCAAAGCCTCGTCAATCAGTTGCTGAAACGTCTCGTCACTTACTGCAATCATGGATTACTCACTAGAATTTGATGTCGGGATAGATGGCCCGGGTGCCTTCATCGATTTCGTGCCGGAGTTGCGGAAATGGCACTCCTTCGCGGGCACTCACACCTTCAAAAATCCAAAAAACGCGCTCTGAAAAGCCCAGCCCGCAAGCCGGCGGCATGCCGTATTCCAACATTTCCACGTAGTCAATATCCAGCATCATCGCTTCATCGTCACCGGCGTCGCGTAAGCGTTGTTGCTCGACAAATCGCTGCAGCTGATCGAGCGGATCATTCAGTTCGGAAAAGCCATTGCTCATTTCGCTGCCGGCAATCACTGCCTGAAAGCGCTGCGTCGTTTCTGGCCGATCCGGATTAACTTTAGAGAGCGGACTGATGAATGTCGGCGTATTGACCAGCCAAATCGGACCGGCGACATCTTTGCGGATATTCTTCCAGAGCTTATCAATGCCCCGCGCTTTATTGTCGCTTTTTTCGACTTCCAAATGGTGCTCGGCGAGAGCTTTTTGGACTTCCTCCAGCGTGCAATTGAACGGATCCAACTGGTAGTGTTTTTGAATAGTCTCGGCGTAATCCCACTCTTCCCACTCTTTGGCCAGATCAATTTCAAAGTTGCCGAGCTTAAACTGCAACGTGCCGAACGCTCGCTCGACAACGTAGCGGAACAATTCAGTCTGGAACTCCATCCCTTCCCGCCAATCGGCATAGGCCCAGTACCATTCCATGGCGACGTGTTCCGGCAAGTGTTCATCGGAGTAATTTTCGTTCCGAAAGCGCGGACCAATATCATAAACTTTTTCGAAACCGGCGCCCAAAAGGCGCTTCAAGGGCAACTCATGGCTAATCCGCAGATAAAAATCCTGATCCAGAGCATCCATATGTGTCACGAAAGGATTAGCATCAGCACCGCCGGTGGTGTGCTCCAGCACGGGCGTATTAATTTCGATGAAACCGTGCTGATTGAGAAAGTCGCGAGTGGCTTGCCAGAATTTAGAACGGCGGATGAAGCGCTGGCGAATATCTTCGTTGACGTTCATGTCGACGTAGCGGCGGCGCATGCGTTCTTCTTTGTTGGTAAAGCCATCCTGCTTAGTGGGCATTGGCCGCAATGACTTGGCCAGCAAGCGCAAACGACTGATTTCGACTGATTCTTCGCCGGTTTGCGTTTTCATGACCGTGCCGGTGGCCTCTACAAAGTCGCCGCTGTCCAGCAGTGTAATGTCACTAAGCAGAAGCTCACTATTGGAACGATCAGCCTGGGCAGTGTCGTCGTGGCGCCAGACTAATTGCAGCTCATCACCGTCATCACGGATGACAATAAAGGCGATTTTACCGAATTTACGAATTGATGTGATGCGGCCGACTGTCGTGACCGTCTGACCCTCTAACTGTGAAAACTCCGTCAGAATATGCTGCGTGTCGTGGGTGCGATGCGCCGTAGCCGGATAGGGATTGATACCAAGCTTCTTAAGATCTTCCAGCTTTCGCAGGCGCTCATCGCGCAATTCTTTCAGTGTTGCCATTAGCTACAATTGTATCAGATGCCTACTTGCTAACCTCGCCTTTGACCAGATCCAAGACTACCTTGTCACCAGTATGCAGCGCTTTCGTTGCCTGCTTGGTGCCAACGATGCATGGCAAACCGAATTCCCGAGCAACTATTGCAGCATGCGACATCATGCCGCCATGGTCGGTGACTAAAGCCTTGGCAGTGCGCATCAACGGCACGTAGCTAGGGCTCGTTGAAGGCACTACCAATATTTTACCGCTGGCGATCGAATCAATTGGACTGCCGACTACTACTATCTCCCCGTCAATGAAGTGCCGACCCCCATTGCTGGCTACAATACCCTTCACCGCCCTACTTGAAGCCCGGAAACTCACATAACGTTGCCAGAGTTCTGTAGTGTCCTCTTCGCTGATCGCATCAGTCATTCCATGCTCAAAACACCAGCCGTACTCAACATTACTCATTGATTCGCTAATAAGGCGTCGAGTCTGCATCATCCAGGCTTTACGATCATCCATAAACTCGGCTAGTTCCCGGGCCAGCGTTAATGAAGCTACCTCATCTTCACTCAGCTTATGCCGACGTACAAGCTCTGATCGATCTTTCTTGACCCCTTTTTTATTGGAGAGCTCTTCAGATACTATTTTTAGCCGCTTCGTAAAGTAATCCGTGGCATCGTATGACAAGCCGTCATAGCCATCTTGGATCCAGGGATACTTCTTAGCTAAAGCTTCAGGATTTCCGGAAATTTTTAATTCTTCGTCAATGCGAGCTAAAAATGTGGAATTATCGGGCACGGTAAAAGCCCCCCAAATTTCCTGACGAGTCTGAGTGTCAAAGCGCGCTAGCTGCCTAGACAGGCTGCTCTCGGCACCATACAGTGAAAACTCGGCGAATATCGTATGCCTCCAAGCCTGAATAATAGTCC
>CAYZSM010000051.1:0-5214 GCA_964481105.1 uncultured Candidatus Saccharibacteria bacterium
CGACTCATCTTTCTTCCTTATAAATCCTTAATAAACTTTACAAATTAATTCGCCGCCGACTTTTTCAGCCTTGGCACGATCGCCGGTCATCAAGCCGCGGGAAGTCGAAACAATAACCAGGCCACGCCCGCGCATGACGACCGGAATTTCTTTGGCATTGACGTAGTAACGGCGACCCGGCTTGCTGAGGCGGACAATTTCGGTAATCCTGGGACTGGCGGACTCGTCATTAATTTTGACGGTCAAGGTCTTGCCGACTGGAGCGTCTTTTACTTCCACGCGATCCACAAAATTGCTTTCTTGCAACAAGCGCGCTACCGACTCCTTAATGTTGGAGTGTGGCAAACTAACTTCATTTTTGCGGACGGCAATAGCATTGCGGATTCGGGTAAACATGTCGGCGATGGGATCGGTTGTCGTTTTACTCATATATCTCCTACCAACTCGATTTCGTTACGCCGGGAATTTCGCCTTTGACAGCGTGTTCTCGGAAGCTAATACGGCTCAAGCCAAATTGACGCATATACGCCCGCGGTCGACCGGTTTCGACACAGCGGTTCGTACGCCGGGTCGGGCTGGAATTGCGCGGTAACTTAGCCAAGCCTTCCAAATCGCCTAATTCTTTAAGCTCTTTGCGCTTAGCCGCATACTGCTCAATCATCTTGATCCGCTTTTCATCTCTGGCCACGATGGATTTCTTCGCCATTACTTGTACTCCTTCTCGAAGGGCATGCCGAATTTCTCCAGAAGAGCTCGGGAGTGGGCCTTTTCTTCGCTATTAATTACGAACACGACTTGCAGGCCGTGTACATTGGTAGTTTCTTCAAAACTCAGTTCCGGGAAAACTGATTGGTCGGTAAAGCCTAGGCTGTAGTTACCCTGTTGATCAAAGGCTTTAGCGCTGACACCGTGAAAATCACGCAGTCGCGGCAATACCAAGGTAATAATGCGATCGACAAATTCATACATTCGGTCGCCGCGCAGCGTAACTTTTAAGCCCACTTTGTTGCCTTCACGCAGTTTGAATCCGGCAATCGAATTCTTAGCGATTGTTTCAACCGGCTGCTGGCCGGTAATCTTACGCAAGGTATTAGTAGCAACTTCCAGAATTTTTTTGTCATCTTTGGCTTTACCCAGGCCAATATTTATGACCACTTTTTCTAGCTTGGGAGCCTGGTGGAAGTTTTTAAGGCCAAGTTCTTTTAGGAGATCTTTGGCAATGCTAGTGTTATATTCCACGCGCAAGCGAGCACCGGTGCCAGTTTGTTTCAGCGGCTTGGCAGCCTTTGCCTGAGCAGCTGTTTTTTGGGTGGGTTCCGTGGTAGTAGCCATTACTTGATCTCCTTTCCGGTCTTCACAAAGACCCTTACTTTTTTACCTTCTTTATCAAATTTGTAGGCAATGCGACTGGCTGTTTTAGCAGTCGGTTCGACAATACTAACTTTGCTGACCCACAGCGGCTTGGATTTCCAGGATAGCACCCTGGGGATGCTGCTGATTGGGCTTGACGTGCTTTTTGACGATATTAATGCCGTCGACGGTCACTTTGTTTTCTTTCGGATGGACAGCGGTTATTTTGCCGGTCTTGCCCTTGTATTTACCAGCTCGTACCATCACCAGATCACCTTTTTTGAGACGTATCTTGTAAATCATTACAGCACCTCCGGCGCCAGCGAGACGATTTTAGCGTAACCCTGGTCGCGCAGTTCGCGGGGAACCGGTCCAAAAATGCGTGTGGCTTTTGGCAGCTTATCTTCACCAATAACTACGGCGGCGTTGTCATCAAACTTAATGGTTGAACCGTCTTTGCGGCGAATTTGATTACGGGTACGTACCACCACAGCACGCACAACAGACTTTTTCTTGACCTGGCCGTTAGGACTGGCCTGTTTGACAGTAGCGACAATAATATCACCGACTTTGGCGTAGCGCTTGCGGCTGCCACCTAATACCCGGATGCACAGTATTTCTTTGGCACCACTGTTATCACAGACCAGTAAACGGGTTTCTTGCTGGATCATGTGGCTACCTTTTCAGCTTTATCAGTTTCTTCCGTTTCACTCTTAGCGGCTTTGGATTTAGTGGCTGGTTTTTCCGGTTCGTCGGTTTTGGTAATGGACAGTGAGTCGGCCCGCAAAACTGGCTTTTCAATAATCCGGTCGAGTTTGTGGTGCTTACGGGCGCTGATCGGCCGTGTTTCGACAATGGCGACTTTGTCGCCGGGCTGAGCTTCGTTTTGCTCGTCATGCGCCATGAACTTTTTGCTCACCGTGTATTGCTTGCGGTACAGCGGATGCGTCTTTTGAGTACGGACAGTCACGACAATGGTTTTATCACCCTTGCTGCTTGAGACAATGCCAATAAGTTGTTTTGCCATGCTAGTGTGCCTCCTTGGTTAGAGCTTCGCCAAGCACGGTAAGCATGCGAGCCAAATCTTTGCGCTTATTGCGGATAATGCGGGAATTCTGGACTTCACCTAAATGCAAACGGCGCTTCAGTTCAGTAATTTCTTCACGCATTTTGGTGCTTTCCTGAGTTAATTCAGCAGTTGATAATTTGCGGATTTCAGCAATCTTCATAATCACGCCTCCTCCCGGGTCAAAAACTTGGTCTTGACTGGCAGTTTATGAGCGGCCAAACGCATCGCTTCGCGAGCAACTTCTTCGGATACACCCTGCATTTCAAACATGATTGTGCCGGGACGGACTTTGGCGACGTAAAATTCCGGATTGCCCTTACCGCTGCCCATCTTAACGTCTTGTGGCTTACGAGTAACAGGGGTGTGAGGGAAAATGCGAATCCAAATTTTGCCACCGCGCTTGATGTGCCGAGTCATCGCCTGACGAGCAGCTTCAATCTGTCGGGAAGTAATCCGCTCCTGACCCTGAGCCTGCAAAGCAAAATCGCCAAAAGCAATGTAATGGCCACTAGTCGCTACGCCACGAATCTTGCCTTTACGCACCTTGCGGTGCTTCATGCGGTTCGGCAGTAACATTAGGCGCTCCCTCCGGTCACTTGGTCAGACGTTGTCATGACTGGACCTCCCCTTTATAAATCCAAACTTTGACGCCGATAATACCAGCAACAGTTTTAGCATTTACCTGAGCATAATCAATGTCAGCACGAATAGTGTGCAGGGGGACGGAACCGGCCACTTCCTTTTCGCGGCGTGACATTTCGGCGCCGTTCAGTCGTCCGGCAACTTCTATGCGAATACCTTTTGCACCAGCGCGCATGGTTGCCGCAGCAGTGGATTTGATCGCCCTACGGAAGCTCATGCGCCGCTCCAATTGGTGGGCGATGTTCTCGGCAACCAATTTGGCGTACATGTCAGGCTTCTTGACTTCTTCAATATTAATCCGGGTTGGTGTACCACCATAAATCTTTTCAATCTGCGCTTTAAGCTCAGTCGCCCCCACGCCACCACGGCCGATCACCACCCCAGCCTTCGCGGTGGCAATAGTGACCGTCACCAGATTAGGCGTACGGGTGATTTCAACTTTATTAATCGAAGCACGGCTGCCTAGTTTCGTGTGGATCAAACGGCGTACAGCCAAGTCATCCTTTAGGAATTTCGCGTAGTCGCGTTTATTTACGAACCATTTACTGCGCCAATCTTTATTGACCTGGAGTCGCATGCTAATCGGGTTTACTTTTTGGCCCATTACTTTGCCTCCTCAGTCTTTTTAGCGGCCGGTTTTTTAACTTCGCGTTTTTCGCCGTCAACAATGACCCGGATGTGACTAGATTTACGCTGAAACGGTAAAGCGCGGCCGTGGGCGGCAGGACGATAACGCTTAATGCGCGGACCGGGAGTCACGCCAATCTCAGTGATCATAAGTGTGGCCGGCTTGTAGCCGTGATTGTGATCGGCGTTAGCCTTGGCGCTGGCAATAACTTTGCTGACAGCCGTAGCACTGCGGCGCGGTGTGTGACTTAAAATCACCAGGGCGTCTTCAACACTGCGGCCGCGCACCAAAGCAGCCACTGCCGCAACTTTTCGGGGACTAATCTTTACACCCCTAGCAACTGCTTTAACGGCCATGATTTATTTCCCCTTCGCTAACTTACCGCCATGCGAGCGGAATTTACGAGTCGGCGCAAATTCACCGAGCTTATGGCCAACCATATTCTCAGTAACAAACACCGGTACATGGACCTTGCCGTTATGCACGGCAATTGTGCGGCCGACAAATTCCGGCGCAATCGTGCTGGCTCGGGCCCAGGTTTTAACAATTGTGCGATCGTCGTCACCAAGTGCCGTAACCTTCTTGGCAAGTTTGAAATCTATAAATGGTCCTTTTTTCAGTGAACGACTCATGCTTCACTACTCCTTGCTTCTCTGGCTTGACGGATTGCCTCTAAGACTCCGACTGTTGCACCCACGATAAATGCAGGGTCATCTATAGAAAGGATGCCAGTTTCGCCTGCTTCTTCTTCGCCACTTTCTCGGCGGTGATTTTCTCGTTCTAATACTTCACCCAAAACCGTTAATACAGCTTCGCTACTCTGTCCTTCATCATCAAATTTAGTGTGATAAAGATGGCTAGACATACATGCGTAACCCTCAAGATAACCGAAATCTAACAATCCAGAATTAGGCCGATCCATTATTTCGTTGATGCTTTCTCTGTAAAGATGGTCGCTCATACTTATTTCCTCTTCGCCGCGTGGCGGCTTCTTACGATAAATTGGTTGGTCGATTTGCGGCGGCGGGTTTTAAATCCAAGCGTCTTTTGGCCCCATGGTGTGCGCGGCGCTTTGCCCATACCGTGACGGCCACCGTCACCTCCACCATGCGGGTGATCGGCCGCGTTCATAACCACACCGCGAACGCTTGGCCGTTTGCCCAAGTGACGGCTACGGCCGGCTTTGCCGATCTTGACGTTCTGGTGCTGCTCGTTGCCAATAACACCCAATGAAGCCGTACACATTTCGTTAACCAACCGGACTTCGCCGCTAGGAAGGCGTACTTGCGCATAACCGCCCTCGGCGCGGCCCATCAGCTGAGCGCTGTTGCCGGCGCTGCGCACCATTTGGGCGCCTTTGCCAGGCTTTAGTTCAATAGCATGGATGACGCTACCGACGGGAATATTCTTGAGTGGCAAGCGATTGCCGGTCTCGATGGATACTTCTTCGCCGCTGCTAATTGCTTGACCAACTTTCATGCCTTGGGCAGCCAAAATGTAATGATACCTGCCATTTGCTTCTTTA
>CAYZSM010000052.1:0-5120 GCA_964481105.1 uncultured Candidatus Saccharibacteria bacterium
TCTGATATAACGCCTGCCTACACCTGCGAAGCAATAAATGACAACGATGAATACGACAAGGCGGCGGCCCGTGACTTTGCTCTTTGGAAGACCCAAAAACCCGGCGAACCGGCCTGGGATTTTGAACTGGACGGTCATCAGCTAAAGGGCCGCCCCGGCTGGCATATTGAGTGCTCAGCAATGAGCAGTTTAACACTCGGGCAGCCATTTGACATCCATACCGGCGGCATTGACTTAATTTTTCCGCACCACGAAAACGAGATCGCCCAAAGCACGGCCAGCAGTGACAAAACATATGCCACGCTGTTCGTCCATAACGAACACCTCCTGGTAGATGGCCAAAAAATGAGCAAATCCCTCAACAATTTCTATACGCTAGAAAACATAATCACCAAAGGCTTTGAACCGCTGGCTTTTCGTTTACTGGTACTGCAAGCGCACTACCGCAAGCAGGCTCATTTCAGCTGGGACAATCTGACAGCTGCTGCTAACCGACTGCAAGCTTACCGCGCCATGGCCGACCGCTATTGGCAGCCCGAGCCAAGTGGTGGTTTGGACGAGGCAGCTGTAGAAGAACAGCTTACCGCCATAAAACAAGCCCTGGAAGACGATTTAGACACACCGGCAGCCCTTAGTGCACTCAGTGTATTGGAAGGGGCTATTGACAAGGCCGGTATTAACATGGCCTGTCAAGAGGGTTACGGTACAGCGCTAGAATGGCTGGATCAGACGCTCGGCTTACAGCTGCAGAGCAGTGACATTTCACCCGAGCAAAAAAACCTTATAACCGAGCGCCAGCAAGCACGCCAGGCTCAAGACTGGACCCGTTCTGATGAGTTGCGTGATCAGCTACAAAAAGAAGGTATTAGCTTGCAAGATACCGCGAATGGCCCTCGCTGGACTCGGACAGGACCGCGCTGATTATTTAGCCGATGTAACTTCTTGAAATTCTTGTTCGGTGATGATTTTTTTGGTTTGCAGGTATTCCAAAGTAAGTATACGCAAGCAACCGGCAAACGGGATGGCAACCAAGCCGCCGATAAGGCCGCCAAAACTGACACCGACGACTACCGAAATAAACACCAGCAGCGGTGACATATCGGTGGAATTAGCCTGAATGCGGGGTTGGATAAAGATATTTTCAATCTGTTGGTACGTAATATAGTAGATCAGAATAATGATCGCCGCGCTGGTGGACTCAAACAACGCCACCAGTGTGATAATAATAGCGCCAATGGTATGTCCGACCATTGGAATTAAGCCGCAAACGAAAATAATCACCATCAGTGCAATTGGATAGCTAATGTGCAGTAATAACACCGCTGGCATTATCAAAACAGCCGCCAGGGCAGCTAGTAATACCTGGCCATTCACGAAGCCTTTAATCACGCGGTACATATCATGCATCAGTCGATCGGCCAGCGCTTGGCGTTTATCGGGCACAATTTCGCGGAATAGCGCCAGCCAACGTGGCCCCTCCACCAGCATCATAAAGGTCATGACTAAAATGGTAAGAAGCGAGAACACGCTATTACCTATCCGCTGCAAAGTTGAAAAAGCCGTGCCGCCAACATGCTTCAGACGATCCGACAATTGACTGGAAAAACTGTCCACCTGTTTTTGTAAGTGATACTTGCGAATGGCTCGGCCGACTTCACTATCCTGACTGCGAAAATCCTGAACCAGTTGCGGCGCAACTTTAACAAAACTCTCGGTTTGACGGATTAAAGGCGGCGCAATGCTGGCAATAAAACCGGCGAGCAGCAAAACGATCACTAGGAACGACAAAGCAGTGGCCCAGGCACGGTTACCTTTGCGTTTGCCGGGTAGGCGTTTGCCAACCCAGTGCACCGGCGCGTTGAGTGCTAAAGCTAGAAAAAAGGCGCTAGCAACCAACAGCAGGGCATGGGCCGCCTTGTGTACCGCTATAAGTAAAACGATGGTACCAACCGTTAGTAATGCTAAACGAACAAAAGTCGAAGTAGCAACCGTCACTGACACTTCGGCTGGCTGCCGGCTTCCCTTGGAGAATTTCAACATACCTGTATTATCTATGCCTGGCGTCGTTTATGCAACGCTTCTATATATATTTGTAGCAGTTGCTGTCCGACTGTGTTGACGTCGAAGTCGGCGGTATAGGTTTCTCCCCACTGGGCGGCCTGACGGCGGGCAGTCGTGTTTTTTAGATATTGTTCTAAACTTTCGGCAAGCTCTACAGAACTGTGCGGATCAAAAAGCAGCTCTGGCTTTGGCGCCATTACCGATCGGTAGCCGGGATTATCACCGGCCAGCACGGCAGCATGGCCAGACGCCATGGCTTCGAGTAGCACAATCCCAAAACTTTCGCCGCCGTGGCTGGGAAAAACGGCAATGTTGGCCGAAGCATAGTAGCGCGGCTTGTCGGCTTCGCTAATAAATCCCGTGAATTCTACAATATTGCTAAGGCCATGCGCGGCAACAAAACGCTCCAGTTTTGGACGCAAGGTGCCGTCTCCGCAAATAACCACTCGAAATGGTGGCAAATCCGCTTGCTGAGCTAGCCGAGCTATCGCTTCCAGCAGCAGTTGGCAGCCTTTACGGGGCACCAATCGCCCCAAAAAGAGCATTGTCAGTCGCTGATCGGTATATTGCGGCAAGGGCTGGGCGCTATGAAAACGTTTATAGTCGATCACGTTTGGTGACACCTGCGTATCTATGCCAAAGGTCTGGCGCGCGAAGGCTGCCGCGGCCGGCGAAACGCTCAACATTCGATCAAATCGTTTTAAAGACGGCCTCAGCCAGCGGCCCAACGCTTTTGTGGCAGCGGTTACCAATCCGTCGTTTGGAGCAATGTGGAAACTGCCAATCACGGCAGTCCGGCTATCGACAGCCAGAATCAAACGATGTGCCATAAACGGACTGTAGGGTACTTGCACATGCAGCACATCAAACTGCTGGTCCGCCAAAAACTGCGCCAGTTTTGCTCGAGAAGTCGGCAAAGGAATTGTTCCACGGTTACCGTTAAAACGCACGCTGATATTGCGGCTAAGGCTGTGCACGCCCTTCAGATCGGTTCGCTTCGTTTCGCCCACCAAATACCGTACGCTGTGGCCTTGGGCGCTCAGCCAAGTGCCGATTGCTAATACGTATTGCTGCACGCCATCCGGTTTGTCGAGGCCGGAATCCAGCACTAAGCCAATTTTCAGAGAAGGCGCGCTAGACTTTGCTGCCGGCATGCTGTTTTAAGACCTCGCTGTACAACTCTTCGTAGCGATCAACGATGCGGGTGTTGTCGTACTGTTTCACATAGTCGGCGGCCCATTTTTGCCATAATTTTCGTAGTTCCGGCTGATGCAGCAACATATCCATCCGCCGCGCAAATTCTTCGGTATCTTCGGGATTCACAATTGAAAGCGCACCGGTTTCCCGCATAACATCAATGTATCCGGAATTATTACCGGCAATGCACACCGTGCCGGTAGCCATCGCTTCCAGCAGCACAATGCCAAAACTTTCGCCAAACAACGCCGGCGAACATAGTAAATCGGCCTCTGATAGTAACTGTAGTTTTAATTCTTCGCTCACATACCCTAAAAAGCTGACATTTGGCAGTTTCAGATCTTCGGCTATGAGTTCTAATCGCTCGCGCTCTGGTCCGTCGCCGGCAATTACCAGCTTCAGTTCCGGATTCTCCAGCGTCAGTATCTGAAAGGCGCGCAGCAGATATTTGAGGCCCTTGCGGCGCTCCAAACGGCCAATAAATAATATTGTAGCCGCTTCTTTAGACTCAAATTTCGGGTGACTGACTTTCTTGTACTTAGCCAAATCAATGCCATTAGGAATAATCGTAATCGGCGCATCGGTCAGGCCGGCAACGTATTCGGCGCCAGATTCCGACACTGCCGTGTAAACGTCTAAATATTTCATCACGCCTTTTAGATACGGCTCAACAACTTTAATGACGGTGCGGCTCATCAGAGTTTCCGGAATTTTAGCATGAAATGTGGCAATATTAACGCTGGTGGATCGCTGCAACAGCTGCCGGCTTAAAAAAGGGATCCACGGCTCATGAAAGTGCAAAATATCAAATTTTTCAGCCTGCAAAATAGCGTCGACATTATCGCCGTCCACAGTGCTGGAGATTTGGGCAGTGGTGTGTGAGACTGAGCGAAAGTCAATGGAACTGCCAAAAAATATTACATCTTCAGGATGATCATCGGCATCAGCACCTCGCGGCAAGGGAGTAATAATCTTTACCTGATGGCCCCGAGCCTGCAAGCCGGTTTTTAAGGCCAGCACAACTTCCATCACACCACCGTGCTTATTAATGCTATACGGGCAAACTAGTCCGATTTTCATATTCATATCAGTATAACACCTAGCTTTTAGCCAGCAGCCGACGTAAACCAGTTGGCACCATCACGGCCATGGCTTTTTTATCGGCCAGCACGCTCGGCGTGTGAGCCTTGCTGTTTGCGGTGAAGCGTTTATAGCCCTTAAATACCACCAGCATATGCTGTTTCACAATCTCGTTATTAAAATAATGATCCTCTTTGGATACCACATGCACCACTGGCAAGCCAATCCGCTTACCACAGTTATCCAGCGTGAAAAATTCAGTGGTTGTCAGCCAATGGGTGCGAACGTCATTAACCTGCCACAGCTCGACCTCAAAATCCATAGTGGTGGCAAATTCTTCGGGAGTCACTTCAATCATCCGGCGTTTGGAATTCGGCAGCTTAGCGTACATGGAAGTAAGCACTGGTTTGTTGAGGGCACCGTAACGGATTGAGAAAGCTATTGGGTGAATGGCGAACACCCGCGCTAACATCCGAAATCCGCGCTTTTGCCGCGAAGAATACACAAAATCGTCATGATGCATAAAACCAACCATACTAACCAGCAAATCGACTTTTTTCTCCAGCTCTGGGTAGCGCTGCAGCATCCGCGTTACCACGACAAAACCGTAGGAAATCGCCACAATGGTGATCCGCTGGCGCTTATAACGCAGCTTTACGAACGCCGCCAAATAATCGGCAAACTGATCTATAGACGGCCGCCGGCCAATTTTGGAAAAACTATCCATGCCACCAAAACCGGGCAAGTCCGGCATGGTTACCGTCCCGAACTCATTCATATTT
>CAYZSM010000053.1:0-5119 GCA_964481105.1 uncultured Candidatus Saccharibacteria bacterium
CATTGCCGACGGCGGCGAACAGTTTGGTTTTTGTCTTGAGCTGCACATGGCACTCAATGCCGATTGTAGCTTGGTATTTAGCAAGTGTTTCGGCGCTGATCATTGCAATAGCCCCAAATCGCGCAGCGCCTGACGAAAGCCACCGAGTGCTTCGAGCATTTCTTTCTTTTTAAGCTTGCGGACGTCGACTTCTTGCTGCGCCAGGCGATTGCGCAGTTTGTGGCCCAGCCAAACACCTTCATTGTTCGTCAAAACTCGTTGGGCGGCCACCAGGCGTTCACCGGTGGTTTTACCTTTATAGTGCCGGCTTTTGAGGGCATCGGCGAGCAAATTGTCGGCCTCCAAAATAGCCTGTGGCCAAGTGCGGCGGCTAGAACAAAGTTTTTGGAGAGCTTGCCAGCGTTCAGTGCAGCTTTCAGAGCGCAGTTTTCGGCGTCGGCGCGGCAGCAATCTCATAGCAAAGCCTCTGTTTGTTTGGCAAGTTGCAGCAGTTGGTGATCAGCGCGGCCCGGCGCCATTAATTGCAGTCCCACCGGCAAGCCTTCGCTCATGCCGGCTGGCAGGCTGATTGACGGATTGCCGACCATGTTAGCGGCGGCCGTCATGACGTCGCATAAGTACATTTGCAGCGGATCGCTGGTATTAGCGCCGATTTTGAAAGCCGGCGTTGGAGCTACGGGTCCAAGCAAGAAATCCACTGCTTCAAAGGCGTGGGCGAATTCTTGGATAAGCTTGGTCCGCACAATTTGGGCCTTTTTGTAATAGGCGTCGTAGTAGCCACTGCTGAGGACATAGGTGCCGATCATAATCCGGCGCTTGGCTTCTTTGCCAAAACCTTGACCCCGGGAGTTTTTGTAGCTGGCTTCCAGGTCTTTGGCGTCTGGACTAGTGTGCGGGTAGCGTTGACCATCATGGCGACTCAAGTTACTGCTTAGCTCCGCTGGACAGATGATGTAGTACACGGACAAAGCCATGCCTACAGAAGGCAAACTGACTTCGCTAAGCTCAGCCCCGGCAGCCCGCAATTTCTCAGCTGCCGCTTCAATCACCGCTTTAACGCCGGAATCGAGGCCCTCGCCCATGTATTCCTTGATAATACCGATCTTCTTGCCCTTGAGGTCAGCCGGCAGTTGCGCGGTATAGTCTGCCTGTCTGGCGATGGTCGTGCCATCCAGTTCATCCGGTCCGGCCATTACATCTAAAACCAAGGCAGCATCATCAACACTGGCCGCCAGCGGTCCAATAACATCGGTGCTGCTGGCCATGGCTACCACTCCGCTGCGGGAAACTAATCCATAGGTGGGCTTATAGCCGACCACGCCTGAAAAACTAGCCGGTTGGCGAATGGAGCCGCCGGTGTCAGTACCGAGGGCAAACGGAGCCAGACCGAGTGCCACGGCCGTTGCTGAACCGCCAGAACTGCCGCCGGGAACACGCGTGGGATCATGAGCATTTTTGGTCGTAAAGAAATCGCTGTTTTCAGTGCTGGCGCCATGGGCAAAGGCATCAAGATTGGCTTTGGCAACGCAAATGGCGCCTTCGGCTTCCAGTCGCTCGATAGCCGTGGATTGATACGGTGCCGTAAAGCCGCGCAGCATGTTGCTGGCCGCGGTGGTGTCGGCCCCGAAGACCAAGAAGTTATCTTTGGCAATGAACGGCACGCCGGCTAAACGACCGACAGCTTCTTTTTTTGCAATACGCTCGTCAATCAGGCGGGCTCGTTCTCGAGCACGATCCGCGGTAGTGGCAATAATTGCTTGGTACTCCTGCTTTTCAGCGATGGCTGCCAAGGATCGCTCCACCAGCTCAAGCGCCGTGATTTCGCCGGCCTGCACTTGGGCAGCTAAATCAGCAATCGGCGGCCAGGCGCTTTTATCCGGCATTAGCCCAACATCCTTTTGACCTTAATATGACCGTCCTGCACGTGCGGCACATTTTTTAACAGATCAGCCGGTTCATAGCCATACTCTTTGAGCTCGTCAGCTCGGGTGACGTTGGTGAGGCCGCTGACTTGGTGCGTCGGTTCCAGTCCGGCCACATCGACGCTGCTCAGCTGCTCGACATATTGCAAAATCTCGGACATTTCGGCGCTATACGTCTCAACTTCTTCCTCAGTCAGCTCCAACCGCGCCAACTGAGCCAATTTCAATACGTCTTCCCTGGTAAGCTTCGCCATAATTACTATTAATTGTAGCAGGTTGCCGCGGCTTCGGCGAGAATTTCTCCCTGTTACATTCACGACAGATAATCTTCTGGACAAAGCATGAGCAGTAGGACTACGATGATGAGAAGCGTAAAAGACTATGAGCGAGTACGCCACCGCCAGTTTAGAAACACGTGCGGCTCCGGCCGCCAGCGTGGCTATTGGCGGCTTATTGACCAGAGCGATGGTATTACCCATGTACCGGCGATTGCTGGGCCCTGCTTCCCAATCAGGCTTGACAGCTAAGGATCGGTTCATTCCGGTGCCTGGCAGCGGCGTGGACACCTTAGAAGAATGTTACAGCGACATTGAATCCCAGCTGCTCAGTGCTTACGAACGGTTAGAGGAACCAATGCTACTTTTGGGCCACTCTATTGGTGGCCTGTTCGGCACTATGTTTGCCCTGCGCCAACCTGACAAAACTGCCGATGTTGTTTGTTTGGCTGGAGCCCAAGAAGGCATTGCCCAAGAAACGCCTTCCAGTTGGGCGCTTCGGAAACTGCTCGGCAACCCAGAAGCTGGTGAGCAATTGCGGGCTGATTCGGATTTTATGCGTCAGCACCGCCAGCACGTGACGGAATCGTGGCCAACTAACGTTTCCTTGCATTTAATTTCGCCGACTGTTGACGACATGCTTTTGGCACCCCAAGGCTTGGGTTTGCAGTTACCACAAGGTCGTCAACCGGAGCGGCAGTTTGTAGCACCGCCAGTTTGGGGCATGCATCAGGCAATTCGGCGGATTCCTGGAATGCCTAGCGACGTGCAGCTACTTCCCTCGTGGCGACCTGTCGGCCACGTTGATATTCCTTCATCGGGAGCAGTTATTACCTATGTCCGCAACCTAGCCGCTCTGGCTACTGCAAATACTTCCGTGGATGAATCTATAGCGCTTTCCTCTAGCGGGTTTGGCTTACCGGCCGCCGCTTAGAAATTGCGCTTAATGGCGTCGACGAAGTTACGAATACCAGAATTATTGGGCGAGGCGGCGCTTGGTGCTCCCGGAGCGGTTGCGGCTGGCTGAAGCACGGCTCCCCGCTGAAGAACAGCCCCCTGGTCGTATACACTGGAAGTATTAGTGTCACTGGTGCTATCGATTGCACTGGAGGCGCCACCGGTATCATCGTACAAAAGTGGGTCGTAAATGTTGCTCTGGGTTTTGGTTTCAAAGCATTGCTTGCCGGTTTCGTGAATTCGCGGGTTACTCTTATCGGGCTCATTAGTATAGCCATAGGCGCTGTCGCTGAATGTTTCCAGGGCGTTTTGGCTACCTTTATCTTTTTGCTTGGACTTAGTGTCAGTTTTGAAGATGGCGCACAGTTCGTAACCACTCGAGCTTTTATCGAAGCTGTACTCGTACTTTTTGGAACGCGCTTGCTGCTGATCGTTCAGCGTAATGTCATTTAGGGAGTTGGGTAGTCGCTCCTGATGGGCTGCTTGATAGCTACTAATTTTTGATTGGATTGAGCTGAGATCCTCGCTAATTGCGTCGTCAACGAACGAAGCGCGCTGGCTCTTAAAGGCAGTGCCCATGTAAACTAGTGTCAGTAAGACTGCAAAGCCAGTCAAACCGAACTTCAGCAATTGGCCTAGTAAGGGCTTGGTATTATTTTGTTCACGATAATCATGGCCATACAGCCACATGGTAAAGAGCAACAAACCTGCCGCTACGGCGTTCACCAGCAAGCTGCGCCATGGCAAACTGTTGCTTTCACTAATACCAAATCCAGCAAAAAAGGATATCAGGTCATACATGAAAGCAATAGCAAAGCCAATGCCCCACAACGCGACATTTAAGAGGAAGAAGCCAAGGAAACCTTTGCGCCAGCCACTACTTTTTATCGCCGGTGCTCTTGTTTCAACCGCCATTGTGCGTTTGGTAAGTAACAAAACTAAGGGAATAACCACGATTAAGGTGGCGATCATCGATATTGAAAACTTGTAAGCAAAGCTGGAAAGATAGCCGTCGTAATTACTATTGTCATACTTCAAAATGGTGCTGAGCATAGATATTGTGACACCGAGTAATGTGCCGATACCAATCAGCGCTATGCCATATTCCACTAAATAGGCTCGGGCTTCACCGCCAAACTTGAATAATCCTTTCAGGGGACTCGACGGGGTAGCCTCCTCAGTAAATGATGGATCGGTCATTTGCGAAAATGATACTACATCGTGTTTAGGTGGAGGCGGGGTCGGAAGCGCAGCCTCTGTAGAAGTAATTGAAGAAGCAGCAGCATCTGAAGGGGCCGATGGCGACGAAATAACATCGGCCGCACTCTCGGAACTAGGTGTATCCTTTTTTTCCTCATGTTCGGCTTCATTATCAGTACTTTTTGTTTGGGGGCTCATAGTGACTCCTTATTTGCCTTGAGTATACCTCCACTGTTGTCTAAAATGCAAACGCTTACAATTTCTTTTTAATATCCTCGATGAGATCGCGGAGTTCGGCGGCGGTTTCGAACTGTAAATTGGCAGCCGCCAGGTCCATTTGGGCAGTCAAATCTTTAATAAGCGAGCCGTATTCGTCTTTGGGAATTTTATTGAGATTCAGCTTGGCGCGCTTAGCTTCATCGGGCATCTCCGGGCGCATACCCTTTTCAACGGCCCGGCTAATGCCTGTAGGCGTAATGCCGTGGGCTTTATTGTAGGCTTCTTGAATGCCGCGGCGGCGAGTAGTTTCATCGAGGGTATACTGCATGCTCTCGGTAATTCGGTCGGCGTACATAATAACCCGGCCGTTTTCATGGCGCGCCGCACGGCCGACAGTTTGGACCAACGCCTGTTTGCTGCGCAAAAAACCTTCCTTGTCCGCGTCCAAAATGGCTACCAGCGACACTTCCGGCAAATCCCGTCCTTCACGCAGTAAATTGACACCGACGACCACGTCATAGACGCCTAGACGAAGATCGCGTAAGA
>CAYZSM010000054.1:0-5103 GCA_964481105.1 uncultured Candidatus Saccharibacteria bacterium
CACCTCCTTGACGCCGGCGGTCAGATAGCTTTGCAGTCCCAATGTTTCATAGGCGGCGTGGATGAGCTGCAGCAATCCGGATTCATGCTGGCCGTAACTTTCCAGTAGTTCGTGAGCATCACTGGCATCCAGATCTTTGAGTTCGCTTTCCAGCTTGGCGCACACAAACAACGCTTGGGCTGGCGCCACCAATCCCCGCAGTGTTTGTTGTTTTGCCGTATCGCCCAAACCGGCTTCATCCAGGTTGAACACATAGATGATCGGCTTCATGGTCAGCAGCTGCAAATCGGCCAGCAGTTCGGCGTTTAGCTCGGGGTGATTCCACAGCGGCTGGCCATCATTTAATAAGTTGTTCACCTGCTGATAGGCTTCCAGCACCGGCTTTAATTTGGGATTAGCTCGGGCTTCTTTTTCAAACTTCGGCAAGCGCCGGCCAATCGTTTGCAGGTCGGCCAGCACTAGCTCGGTATTGATAACATCAATGTCTTTTCGCGGGTCATGTGCCTCATCGACATGCGTGACATTCGGATCATCAAAAGCCCGCACCACCTGAGTAATGGCGTTGGTAGTGCGGATGTGGCTCAAAAATTGATTGCCAAGACCCTCACCCTCGCTGGCACCGGCCACCAACCCGGCAATATCCACAAATGTCACCGTTGCCGGTACAATTTTGTCGGTGTTATACAGCGCCGCCAATTTGGTCAGCCGCTCGTCCGGCACCGGCACCATGCCGGTATTCGGCTCAATCGTCGCAAATGGATAGTTGGCCGCCAAAATATTACTACCCGTCAGGGCATTAAACAAGGTGGACTTTCCCACGTTCGGCAATCCGACAATCGCTATCGACAGCATCTAAACCAACCTTTCTGTATTAATTTTAGGAGACTTGCGCGGTTTTATCTAACTCTTTACTGGCGGCACGGTGAATAAGCGGCGTTTCGCCAAGACCGGCTTGCGCCAGCTTGTCTTGCATGGTTTCAAGTTCTTCGTGCGTGTGAATGTGAACCTCGTATCCGTTTTCACCTGGCGCTACGTACAAGGCGTAACCACCATTTTTGCAGGTAGGAACTGGCAAGGAATCGATGTGTAAAAATGCCGCTATTAATTTTAAATCTTCTGTACGATCAAACAATTGACTGCGGAATGAATGACTATGAAAATCCTTCAGTCGTCTGTACATCTCAGCGGGTGATGCATCACTAATGTGTAGCATAGCATTATCATATGGATCGATTTCGGTTCTTTCAATGTAGTCTTCGTCACCCTTGTGCGTCATGACATTAATCTGGGCTATGTCTAAGGCCTGCAGTTGCTGGAGTGCATCGGGCAGTGATGTTTCAGGCATAATTTGCAAGCGGCGTCCGTAGATGAATTCAGTATTGCTATCAGGCAGGGCGGCAAATTCAGCAGCATTGCGTTCTGCGCATTCACTGTAGATCTCGAAAATTACTTTTGTCAGCTCGGTAAGGTTATCAGCCTCCAGCATTTTATCGGCAAACGCGTTGATGGCAGCCTGCTCTAGGGCATCAATATCAGCGATATCACGCATGGTTTCAATCATGCTTTGATTACACGGTTGCTCCAGGCATTGAGCCAAATATTGGTTACACAAAGATTCAGTTGTTGATGTATCAATCGGGGGTGGGGAAGTCAGAGTCCCGAGAGTATGTTGTTCGTCTAAGTTCGTGACGGCAAATTCCATGACATCCCAAACGCGAAACGAAGACTGACGGTGGCGCTGACGGTTAGCATCAAACAGAACATTTAGAAACTCCACTTCACTAAGCGCAATACTGTCTGCAGGACGATTTTCCGCTGTCTCAGAGAAGTAGCCGCGATACAGGTTTCGATAGTAGCGAGTAATTGTCGCTTCGGCATCACCTATAAGGCCCTCTTTTTCCAGGTGGCGCAGGGTTGCAGTGATCGGATTGCCATCAAGGCCGTTAAAAACATGTTGGACATCGGTCAAAGCATGCTCGGTGGTCACCTCATCGTCGCGGTCAATTAGTCCAATAGCTTTGCCGATCACCGAATCCAAATCGACAATGCCGCCGAGTAAATTAATGTTGCCGGCATGGAGCATACGATGGGCCAGCCCGAGATCGGCCATTCGGCGCAAATGCACGCCTAATCGATAGGCGGTAACTTCACTTAACAAGGATTCGTATGCATCGCCTGGTGTTTCACTGGGACCACTAAATGGAATATCGGCAAGATGGGTGACGTGCAGGGCACGGTTCAGCATTTTTTGAGCTGTTTCGGAATCCTCAAAAAGATCCCACAGGCGTTCAGAAATTGACATGGCGCGAGCCGTCACTACGAATTCCGATTCGTTCATAGCCGTTTGCATGGCTTTTAAGTTCTCATCCGATGGACCTTTGATAAACCGAACAGTTGGCTGAGGATCTTGATTGGCTTCAAGTGCATCCTTGGCATTTAGCATAGCCTGCTCGGTATAGAGAGTTTGTTTTACCGCTCGCGGGGACAGGACTTTTTCTCTAAAGGGCATTTCTGTCGGTATCAGAGCGGCCATTATTAGTTCAGTATCAATATCATTAGCGCGAAAAATGCGGGAAGCCCGTAAGCATCGCTCCAATGCGTAGGTGGTTTGCAGGCCATGAAAACGCACTCCTTGGGGATCAAGCATACCTGTTTGAATTGCAATGGCATCACCAACATTTCCTTTGTAGCTGAGCGAAGTAAATGGATTATCGTACTCATCGCGCCACATGCAGTAAGGCGTGAATTGCGGCTGCTGTTGTGGGTGTTCTAGCGTGCGAAGGTCGAGAATGGTGGAACGTCCATGGATTTCAGTCGGTCGTAAGGTAACAACTTCCGGAGCCTCGTGACTGGAAAAATCTAATTCGCCGGTTGTCCAAGGCACATGACTTGAGACCAACGCGCCGATTTTCTCGGAGGACAGGGGAAGCTGGATTGCGGGTACTGGCTCGCCGTTAATTTCAGTAATTGGCTCGGCAGGTAGCCAAATACCCGGAGCGAATTGCTCAGCCATAAAATCTAGCCTTTAACTTCGCCGCCGGTGAGGTTTAAGGCTGCTTTGACACCCGATTTAACACCGTTTTCGGTATTGGGGTCTCCATCAATTTCCTGGCCAAGTTTGGCTTCGAAGTCTTCATAAAAGTGTCTCATTGGAGCCGGTAAATTAGAGTCAAGCACTTGACGGCTGGCGAACTTTCGTAGCGCCGTGGAGGTTGCTATTGGATCGCCTGACAGACCTTCGACGGTTAGGGCTTGAAGTGCAGCAAAGTGAGTGTCTGGAGTATGGATCTCAAGTCCACTTATTGTTGCCTCGACTCGTTCTCCAAAAATATTTTCGTCGATCGGTAATTCGCCTTGACCGTATTCAGCCATGATTTGCTCCGTTTGCTTTAATCCACCCGCTAGTTATTTTTATAAATTATCACATAGTAAATTTAAAGTCAAATATATGCTTTTAGATATTTCGAAGATTCGTGGCATAATGGAAACATGAAACAATACCTCGACTTGCTCCAGGATATTAAAACCAATGGCACACGTAAAGGTGATCGCACTGGCACCGGCACCATCAGTGTTTTTGGCCGGCAGATGCGCTTTGATTTGAACGACGGTTTTCCGGCGGTCACCACCAAAAAACTGTATTTAAGAAGTATTATCCATGAGCTGCTGTGGTTTTTGCAGGGCAGCACCAACATTAAATATCTGGTCGACAACGACGTGCACATTTGGGATGAATGGCCGTACCGGGCCTATTTGCAGGGGCAGGGCAAGCCAGTACCGGACTCTGGCAGCGAGGAATGGCAGTCGGGGATCAAGGAATTTACTGAAAAAATTAAGAATGATAATGAATTTGCACGGGCTCACGGTGAGCTTGGCCCGGTCTATGGCTATCAATGGCGCAGTTGGCCGGCGCCGGACGGCCGGCACATCGACCAGATCGCTCAGGTTGTCGAGACGCTGCGGAAAAATCCTGATTCGCGCCGGATTATCGTATCGGCCTGGAACGTCGCCGACATCGAGGAAATGGCCAAATCCGGCCTGCCACCGTGCCACACTTTGTTCCAGTTTTATGTGGCCGACGGCAAGCTGAGCTGCCAGCTCTATCAGCGCAGCGCCGACACGTTTCTGGGTGTGCCGTTTAACATCGCTTCTTACGCACTGCTGACGATGATGGTTGCCCAGGTCACTGGCCTAAAACTGGGTGAATTCGTCCATACGCTTGGCGACACCCACATTTATCTGAACCATTTGGAACAGGTCGACTTGCAGTTGTCGCGCGAGCCCAAGCCGCTGCCAACCATGAAAATTAATCCTGACGTCAAATCGATTTTCGATTTCAAATTCGAGGATTTCGAGTTGGTAGGCTACGAATCCTGGCCGGGCATTAAAGCACCGATTGCGGTATAGTGGCCGGGGCTTCACTGTGCTGATATCTCTCGTAGTCGCCGCCGCCGACAACGGCGTGATTGGCCGCCGCGGCGTCCACCATTTGCTCTGGCACCAGCGCACCGACATCCAGCGCTTCCGCGAACTGACCCGCGGCCATCCCATGATTATGGGCCGCACAACCTTCGAAACGTTTAAGAAACCGCTGCCGGAGCGCCAACATATTATTGTCACGCGTGACCCGAACTACCGGGCTGAGGGTTGCATGGTCGTGCATTCCATAGAAGAAGCCGTGCGCGCCGCCGCCGATACTCCGGAAGTTTTTGTCATCGGCGGCGCCAACATCTACGAACAAACATTGCCGCTGGCCGACAAAATCTATCTCACCGAAATTCACGCCACGCCCACAGGCGACGCGCTATTTCGCTACGATCCAGCCGAATGGCAAGAAGTCGCCCGCCAAGATTACCCGGCCGACGACCAAAACGACTATCCCTATAGTTTCGTCGACCTGATTCGCCGCGGCGACTAGTTGTAAAAAATACAAAAAGTGCTATAATACTTAGGTTATGCCAGTTGTTAGTTTTAACCACGTTCGACAGTACCAAGCCAGCTATCAGCATGAATTACCGGGCTCCGGAATGCAGGAACAAACCGTTGATTTTTGGATGCATGACCGAGCGCTTCAAGGTGTTACTGTTGTACTGGCGCATCCGG
>CAYZSM010000055.1:0-5102 GCA_964481105.1 uncultured Candidatus Saccharibacteria bacterium
CCGAAGCTCACTAGCTCCTGAAGCTAGCGCGTCTACCAATTCCGCCACATCCGCAGGCCTGGCCTGTCAAGCGAGAACCATCATATCGTATCTGTTTCCAGCGTAAAGTTCAAGTTACTTGGTAACGCGGGCTTCGCGGATTTTCCAGTTTTCGACATTGGCAAAGCGATCGGTGGGTGTATTAATTGCCCCCTCGTCCAGGCCGCTGAGGGTGCCGTTGGTCAGGTATAGCAACCGGGGCTGATACAGGCCGAGGGCCGGACTGTCGTGCTGCCAAGCTTGCAGGAACGGCTTATACTTCACAATGCGTAGTGTCGGATCCAGGCGAGTGCGGCCGGCTTCCAGAGCAGTATCGGCCGCTGCGCTTTTATATTCCGACAAATTCAGGCGATTCGAGGAACGAATATCGGCCTGTGAACTATCCCAATACACAAACACATCCGGGTCAACACCAATAGAAATACCATTGAGCAAAGCTTCATAGCTATGCGAACTGACCGAATTCTGAAAATCGGCCGCACCTTGTAACTGAACATCTAATTTTACGCCCAAAGCTCGCCACTGACGTTCCAGTTCATGCGTAACTCGGTGATATTCCGGTGTATCAGCAGCGGTCAAGCTGAAGGCTAAGCGTTGATTACCTTTACCGCGCAAGCCGTCTTTGGTGGTAATCCAGCCGTCGGCGTCTAGTTTGGCTTTGGCCGCTTTCAGATTATAGGCGGACTGAGCCAACGCAGGATCGTAGCCCAGTTGGCCTACCAACAGCGGTTCGCGAACTAATCTGGCCGGATAATCTAACTGGTGAACTATGGTCGGCACATCAGTACCTTCCACTAAGGCCTGGCGAACAGATTGGTTAGCGAGCACGCCGGCACTTGTTTTGAAAAACACCATTGTCGCCGCTCGCAGCGGTAAGCTATGTTCAATAACACCAGTCTTACCCTGCAACCGAGCTGGACGTTCGCTCAATCCTTCTATGCCGGTTAGTTGTTTATTCTTGAAGGCTGCGAGCAGCGGCTGCTCCGAGGCAAACACGTGCACCACAAACTGCTGCAATTTTGGCGCCCCACCGTTATAAGCCTGAAACGGTGTCAGGGCTATCTGTTGGCCGGCGTTTTTCGGATTGCCGTCACCGGTTACCTGCACTGCCTGCCAAGCGAATGGCCCAGCACCCACCGGGTGAACGGTGTTAAAATCAGCCGAACGCAAGCTGGCAGCCGGCAATCGGGCCAATAAATGACGCGGCACAATACCGTTGGTCATGTTGTAGGGAAAGGAAGCCAGGCTATCGGGGAGTTTGAAAATGACGGTGCGGGCATCCGGCGCTGAAACTTGGATTCCTTGCCAGCCGCTTTGCAGCGGCGATTGAGCATCGGGATTCTGGATGGCCTGATAGGTAAACACCACGTCGCGGGCCGTTAGTGGTTGACCATCCTGCCAGGTTAAATGCGGCTTCAGATGCACGATGTAGGTGTTGCCGTGACTGTCCGTGCTGTAGTCGTTGGCTAAATCACCAACCAATTTGCCCTCGGCATTCTGACGAAAAAGGCCGGCAAAAATCAATTTAGCAACACTGGCATCAGCATCGCTGGTGGCGTACATCGGATTGGCATTGGTGAAGCGACCGCGGATGCCTTCGCTGTAGATGCCGCCTGGAATCGTACCGATGCTCTGGTAGTAATCAGAAAGAGATACATTCTGGCCGACCAGTGCGGCAATCAATAATAGAACGAGACCAATCCAGCCAACCACGAACCGCCGTACCGGAGCAAGGTGCTCAAAACGTTTTAGCAAATGCTCTTCCAAGCCTTGTTCAGCCTGCGTGCCCAGGTCTTCAACTTGGCGCTGGCCTTTACGGAGGCGGCGCCGAAATCGTAAGCGAATGAGTCGCGTTCGCACCTTTTCAGCCCAACCTAGTGGCCAATAACGCCTAAAATAAGCGACAGGCCAAAGATCAACGCACAGACGATGGTAATCTGGAAAATGGTTTTGTCAGTACCGCGCCGAGTGGTATTAACTTCACCGGCGCCGCCTAAACCAGCACCCAAGCTGGCGCCGCGAGTTTGAATCAATATAAGAATAATCATTAGTACCGTCGAGGCCAGGGTCAAGTAGTTATAAATGCTCATGCTTTGTCCGCCTCCAAAATTGCCGTTACTAGATAGTTTACCAGTCCAATGACCATCCCGGCAAACACTGCCGCCCAGAAATTGGTAATATGCAGCGGCTCGTACAATTTGCTAGCTATATACACCGTCAATCCATTAATAATAATCGTAAACAGACCAAGCGTCAGCAAAATGGCTGGCAGAGTAAAAATGATTAAAATCGGCTTAAGCACAATATTAATAATAGCCAGGATCAAGCCCGCAATAATTATTACCCGCAATTTGCTTTCATAACTAATACTATTGCTTAAAAAACTGGCCGCAATCCAAAGGCCTAAACTACAAACCAACCAGCGTGTCAGAAAACGAAAAATCGGTTGATTGAGATTCATACCTCTATTGTACAGCAGCCGCTGTTCAGCTCAGTTCCCGGCTCAGCTTATCGCTCAGAATCGTGATGCCCTGCTCAGTGATCATCACATCGTCTTCTATGCGCACGCCAATTCCTTCTTTCGGAATATAGATTCCCGGCTCCACCGTCAGCACCATGCCCGCTTCCAGCGGCCGATTATAATCACCGACATCGTGAACATTGAGCCCCAAGAAATGCGATGTCGAGTGCGGATAAAATTCGCGGACGTTTTTGTGAGTGATCGTCTTTATTAAGCCCAACTCGCGCAGTTTTTCTCCCATATATTGTTCGATTTGCTGCTCATAATCTTTCAGAAGTACGCCGGGCCGGAGCAAACCAAATGCAAACTGTTGGACTTCACGAACTGCGGCATGCACAGCTTGCTGCCGCCGATTTGGAACGCCTAAACTAAATGTCCGGGTAATGTCCGCAGCATACTGTTCTACCTCGGCGCCAACATCTATGATAACCAGCTCGTCAGCCGACAATTGACCATTGTTGGCAACATTGTGAAGCGTGCAGGCTCGTTCGCCACTAGCCACAATCGGCTCAAATGCATGGCCAGCAGTTCCGCGGGCGCGAAAACTGGCGCTCAGCTGCGCCTCAATTTCATACTCGTGAGCATATTTCTGTAGCCGCGCCGGCCGCGTTGTTTCTTTAATGCCGGCAATCGTAGTGTCGATCGCTTTTTGGATTGCCGCCAGTTCTGGCGGTTGCTTGATTGTTCGCAGTCGAACCAAATGCTGATTCAGGTCCAGCAGCTGCAGTTCCGGCTTGTATTCTTTGAGCCGGTTGACCAGAGCGCCTCTCGCCGGATTAACGTAAAACCCAAATTGCTCAATATACGCCGGCGGCACCGCTAACGTAGCAACATGTTTAACTTTGTGCAATCGATTAGTTAGCTGTTTCCAGCCCTCCTCGTTATCATAAATAGTCTGAATGCCGGAGCGCTGGGTCAGCAGTTCATGCGTGCCAGTTCCGTCACACGCCTGCCGGCTCACTGAGCGCCCCGGCACAATTAAGTATTCCTTGTCGCGATCAATAACCAGCAGTAAATCCGGCTCGTCAATCCCCGTTAAATACCAAAAATTAGCATCCTGCGCAAAACCATACGTACTGTCCGCTCCCCGCTGCAACAAGCCGTTCGCGGCCACAACAATCGGTGCCGTGCCTCTGAATAACTCCCGAAGCCGTTGCCGATTACCAGCGAAAAAATCGCTATTAAACATGGATTCCATAATTAACTATCCAGTATAGCAAACTTTATGTTCTGGTGTGGTCTAGTCCGCAATAACATACCCTTTGCCAGAGTATGTATGGAGGATGTATGGCGTTTGGGTAGCGGATGTATGGCGGATAGGTGGCGTTTGGGTGGATATCCTCCATACATGCCTGCAAAGAGGGGACTAGCTTGCGGTTAAATACTTCTTAACCACACTGGCTTTGGCACCTCCCAGCACTGCAGCCAATTCTTCCTCATTGGCCAGGCTCATAGCACGCATTGAACCAAAATGGCGCAGCAACTTTTTGCGAGTTGCCGGACCAATACCAGGTATATCATCCAAAAGACTGGCGGTTTGACGCTTAACTTTAAGCACGGAGTGATAACTGACGGCAAAGCGATGCGATTCGTCGCGAATACGCTGCAACAGTTTCACCAGATTAGTATTGTGCGGCAGATTTACCAAAATAAAATCTTCGCTTTCCGACGCAAAACCGCCCAATTGTTGTAAGGTTAACTTGTTAAGCGTAACGCCAGAGCCTGTTTTATGAATGACAATTTGCTCCTCTCGTTTAGCTAGTCCAATAAAGGGAATCCGTGAGCACCCTTGTTCATCGCGCGCTCCCAGCGCAGCATCAAGTTGACCTTTACCGCCGTCAATCAGTACCAAATCAGGCAGACCCCACGATTTGCGGTTCTTGTCACTAAGGCGCCGTGTCAATGTTTCATGCATGTTGTAAAAGTCATTGTTATGATCAATCTTGGTCTTAAATTTGCGGTATTCGGCTTTGTTGCTAACACCATTCGTGAACACTACCATACTAGCCACAACATCGGTGCCTTGCATATGACTAATGTCATATCCTTCAATCCTAACTGGAAAACGAGAAATACTTAACAAGTTAACTAACTCCGAAAGGGCATGGTCTTTACTGATATCCATGAATTCTTTATCACTAAATACCACCTGCTTATTCAGCCCCTCTAGAGCGTACAACTGATTGCGAATTTTGGCGGCACGTTCAAAATCCTGAGCCTTGGCAGCGCGTTTCATATCTCGCTCCAGTTCTTGGATAATCGTTTTGCGGCGGCCCTGGATAACAGCCATCAGCTTACGCAGATTGGCCCGATACTCTTCCAGACTGGTTTTGCCTTCTTCCAGACCAGGATCAAGACCTAGGTGATAATGAAGCGTCGCCCGCTTTTGACCAGCAATACGCCGTGTCGCAAACGGAAATGGCCGACGCAGAAGTTTTAACGATTGGCGTACCGCCAGGGTACTGAAATACGGGCCAAAATAACGAGCACCATCATCCAGCGGACGCCGAGTGGTAGTGACAGTCGGATAGTCGCTGTCATA
>CAYZSM010000056.1:0-5052 GCA_964481105.1 uncultured Candidatus Saccharibacteria bacterium
AATACCCTCGTCAGCCATATTTGCTTCGGGCTGCCCGGCGCTTTGCCGGTGCTCAACAAGGAGGCAATTCATTTAGCAACTCGTGCCGCATTCGCTCTCGGCACCGAGCCAGCTCACTTTAGCAAGTTTGATCGCAAGCACTATTTTTACCCGGATTTACCGAAGGGTTATCAGATAAGTCAATACGATCAGCCGGTTATTGACAAGGGGTCTATTACCATAGATGTCAATGGGGTGGCGAAACAGATTGGCATCACCCGGGCTCATCTTGAGGAAGACGCCGGCAAAAGCACCCATCCGGCCGGCACCGATTATAGTTTGGTGGATTTGAACCGGGCTGGCACGCCGCTGCTCGAAATCGTCAGTGAGCCGGACATGCACACTTCCGCTGAAGCCAAAGCCTACGCCCGCGAACTCTACCTGCGAATGCGCTACGCCGACGTTTCCGATGCCAATCTGTACTACGGCAACATGCGCTTCGACGTCAATGTCAGCGTCAGTAAAACCGACGAACTCGGCACTCGCAGCGAAACTAAAAACCTCAACAGCTTCCGCTCTGTGGAAAAAGCCGTCGATTACGAAGTTGCCCGCCAAATTGAGCGCCTGGAAAAGGGCGAAAAGATCATCCAGGAAACCCGCGGCTGGGACGATGCCAAGCAAAAAACGTTCAGCCAGCGCTCCAAAGAAAACGCCGACGATTACCGCTACATGCCCGATCCCGACATTCCGCCAGTCATCATCGAGCAGGCCTACATCGACAAAATCAAGAAAGAAATGTCGCCAATGCCCGACGAATGGCGGAAGCGTCTCAGCTCTCTCGGTCTCGATAAAGCCCAGATTGAAACACTGCTGGAAGGCGAAATTGAAAACGAAGCTATCACATATCTCGCTAACATTGAGCTCCACTTGAACAATCCGGATAGAGCCAAATTCCTAGCCAACTGGTACGTCAACGTCATGATCCCCCTGGTCCGTGAAGAAAAATTCAAGCTCGGTAATGACAAACACTTAGAACTCGAAACAGCTCTATATGACGCACTCAAAGCTAATAAGCTAAGTTCTACTAACGCCAAACAAGTATTTATAGAATTAGCCGCCCAAAATTCACTGCCGGCCGATATAGAAAAATATGCTGCCGACAAGGGTTATATCCAAGTTTCCGACGAAAATGAAATCGCTAAAATTGTCGAGCAGGTGCTAGCTGACAATCCAAAAGCCGCCGAAGATGTGCGCAGCGGCGAAATGAAAGCCATTGGTTTTTTGGTTGGTCAGGTGATGAAAGCCTCAAAGGGTAAAGCCAATCCTGGTCTCGCTCAGGAACTTATCAAGCGCCAGCTTAGTATTTGACGACGAAGAGGAAGTCTAGTTTAAGCTAAGCTGCAGTGTCTCCGTTGATCCCACCTCCGTAAAGATAAAGGGGGATAGCTGCATCTTCGCTCGTCTTCAGACGATTATCGTGGCAAACACGAACATGTTTATTAATAATTTCGGAACCATCTACTTCAATATCTTGAAGAGTTTCTGGTCCAGCGAGAGGAAATTCAGCCGTCACTAAATTACCGCGTTTGCACCACTGGCTAACCTCCATTTCGCCGCTTTGTATTTTATATGCACGCTCGCCGTCTATATACCTAAAATCGAAGGCCGAACCAAGCGCATGTTGGCGAGGTGTTCGGTGATGATTATGCGCTGAACTCTGGGAATCAATAGAAGCGGCACTGCTGATTCCGGGACGTAAAGCCACAGCAAAACTTAAAGCTGCGGCGAGCGTAGCGGCAACAGTTGCGGTGCGATGATCAATAGAGCGAGGGCATTCCATGATGTCTCCTTAGCAGGTGCTACTATTTCTGATGGTAAAGGGGGATTCCGGCATATTCGTCTGAGGTCAGCGTATTTGTTTTGCCACAGGCTGGAAGATTTTTATCAACTTTCACATAAGGTCGGTAACTTTCCCGATACCATTCAGTTTTCAGATCACCCTGTTTACAGGTTTGCACAGCGAATATACCACCGTACAGATTGTAGCTCCTGTGATTACCCTGATACTCCATAGTTACAACCTCTGACATTGCACGGGCTAATTGGTTAGCAGTCTTCTTAGAAGTAGGCAGTTGAGGCGCTGTATTAAAATGTACGATCGCTCCAGTAAGTGTATATGTCGGCAGATTGGTAATATCTTCGTTGGTGACTGCCTTGTCACGGCAAGCTGGAGCATGGGATTGCTTCACAATAGATTCCCTCGGCACTGCGTACTTATAGTCAGTAAGCTCAGTTACAAGTTTGTCTTTTTTACATCGTTGTATAGCAGCCGTGCCGTCGCGCAGATTGTAAATGCGTTCAGTATTTATTTCGCCAGCTGTATCAAAAGAGTCACGAAGAACAAAATTTCTGGATACTGTTGCACTGAGGGCTGATGATTGCTTACCGGCAGCTACAGCATTTCCATCATGCAGTGCAGCAGCACCAAAAGCTGAGGCTAATACTACTGCGGTAGCTGCACGAGATTCGGAATAGCCAGGAACTTTCATAATAACTCCTAAAACTTGATTTATTGTCAAAAGTCTACCATACAATGTAATATTTGTACAAAGAATATTTTAGTTAAGCGTCCACGTGATAATTTGAGCGTGCTACAATGAGCGGTAATGGCACAGCAAAAAGTCAGAAAAGCAGTCATTGCCGCGGCCGGTTTCGGGACGCGGTTTTTACCGCAGACCAAGGCTATGCCCAAGGAGATGTTGCCGATTGTCGACAAGCCGATTATTCAGTACATTGTCGAGGAATTGGTGCAGGCCGGCATTACCGACATCATGATCGTTACCGGTTATCACAAGCGCACAATTGAGGATCATTTCGATCATATGAGCGCCGATCTGAAGGCTAATCTGGAACAAGGCAAAAAAACTGAGTTGCTGGAAGCCACTTCCCAGATTTCCGGCCTGGCAAACTTTGCCTATATCCGGCAAAAAGGGCCCTATGGCACAGCTACACCGCTAATTAGTGCAGCGCACTTAATTGGCGACGAACCGTTCGTCTATACCTTTGCCGATGATTTTATGGTGGCCAAACCAACCCGCTTTGAGCAGCTGCTGAAAGTACATGAAGAGCATGGCGGTTCGGTGCTGACGGTGGTACGCCGCGATGACGATCGGGATTATCAGCGCTATGGCTATGTTGGCGGTGAAGATATGGGCGATGGCTTGATCGACATTAAGACAATTATTGAAAAACCGGGCAGCCGCGAAGCAGCCCCATCGGACATGGCTTCAGTCAGCGGCTATGTGTTTGATGCCGCCCTTCTCAAATATTTGCAAGAAGATCTTAAAACTTATGATGGCAGCAAAGAATTTATGATCCAAGATGCTATGCAGCGGATGATTGAGGACGGCCATCATATGTACGCCCCAGAAATTCAAGGCGGCGTGTACTATGACACCGGCAATCCACTGGAATATCTGAAAACCGTTTTTGATTTTGGACTGCAGCGAGAAGACATCGGTCCGGAACTGCGTGATCACCTCCGCCGGAAACTGCAATAACCCAAGCGGCTAGTCCGGTTTGACGAATTGTTATATACTGAGTTTATGAACACTACCGACACCGTTCTCGTTATAATTCTTACCAGCCTCTTGAGCATATTTATTTTGCTATGTATTGCCGTGATGATCATGGTGCTGAAGCTGATTGCCAACATCCGACAGGTTGTGGCCAAAGCTGAAGATGTAATCGATTCAGTAGAATCGGCTACCGAAGTATTTCGCGATACCCATGGAAAACTGGCGTTGCTTAAAGTTGTCGGTAATATTATTAAGTTAATGCAAAAGAGGGGTAAATAATGCTGAACCGCCGCGATCAGAAGCGCCAAATTATCAAGAAAATTGCTATCGGCAGTACCGTCGCCGCGACCGCTGGCTATATTGCCGGTATATTAACTGCTCCAAAAAGTGGCAAGAAAACTCGTGCCGATATCCGTCATGCCGCCAACGAAAGCTTAGCTCAGGCCGAAAAGGACCTCAAAAAACTGCACACCGATTTAGGAAAAGTGCTTGATGAAGCCAAAATAAAGGGCGACAAGCTTGGTGCCAAGGCAAAAAATGAGCTTGGTGATCTTGCTGCAAAAGCTCAGGATACTAAGGAAAAAGTGCGCGAAATTATCAGTGCGATCCATGAAGGCGACGCCGAAGATATTGATCTCAAAAAAGCCGTCAAAGAAGCCCGCATTTCGCTGGACCATCTCCGCGAATTCCTCAAGAAATAACTCGCCTCCAAGTGGTATAATAAAAAGGTCAATCTAAGGGGTTATTGAGGGATATTTTGGCAGGGAAAAGTTCCGGCCTGAGCGCCAGTGACTATGTGCATTTGCACAATCATACCCAGTACAGCTTACTAGACGGCCTGAGTAAAGTGCCGGAGCTGATTCAGCATGTCAAAGCAAACGGCATGTCGGCGGTGGCCATGACTGACCACGGCACACTCAGCGGCGCTATTGAATTTTATAAAGAAGCCAGGGCAGCCGACATTAAACCAATTATTGGTATTGAGGCCTATGTAGCCGCCCGCAGCCTGTATGACCGCGATCCGGCCAAAGATAAGCCGTATTATCACCTAAACCTGCTGGCTATGAACCATGAAGGTTACCAAAATTTGTTGGCATTATCGACGATTGCTAACCTGGAAGGGTTTTATTACAAGCCGCGGATTGACCGGGCTTTGCTGGAGAAGCACAATGAGGGCTTGATTTGCTTGAGCGGCTGCGCGAGCGGTGAAGTTGGTGATGCCTTGCGCCAAGGTCAATATGAGCAGGCCAAAACTATTGCCAGTTGGTATAAGCAGGCCTTTGGTGATCGCTATTATCTGGAAATTCAAGATCACGGCCATCCCGAGCATCCTAACCACTGGGAGGTGCAAAAAAATATTAACGAACAGTTGATGCAGCTGAGTCAGGAGCTGGACATTCCTTGTGTGGTCACCTGTGATGCTCACTATTTGCACCACGAGGATCAAGATGCCCACGAAATTCTGTTGTGTGTTGGTACGGGCTCGTTCCTCAGT
>CAYZSM010000057.1:0-4955 GCA_964481105.1 uncultured Candidatus Saccharibacteria bacterium
CGTATGTGAGCGCAGCGAACGGAGAAGCGACGAGCCGCAGGCGAGGGAAGCGCTGTCCTGCCCCCGCAACCAAAACAATTTTGACCTCCGTCAGCAGGGGTCTTTTTTATTTGGATTTATTATCGATTGTAGTGCTGTTTAAGATATCGTTTGGTTCAGCTGTAGATTTGTTCTTTTCGACGACGCTGTAGGCATCACCAGTGAGAATAATTTTCTCTATCTCCTTCACTTGATGCTTGAGCTTAATAATAAAAGCATCTCGGTTTTCGTGTATTTTTTTATAAACGCTCAGCTTGATTGGTATTCTTTTGTCACAATCTTCATCCGAGCATTCGCATCTAAAGTTTAACAAGATGGTGTCATCCCACATTAAATGCAAGTCATGGTCTTCGATATGCTGAGCATCCAGGCTGCCCAAATCGTCGCCAACCTTTTCGTTAATACGCCTAAAAATCATTTCATTCTCTATTTGACGGCGTTCAGAAATGGGCATATCCATACTGCTAAGAGTAGCATCAATACCTAATACCTACTAAAAAGCAGCGGACTGGTTCTAGTCTGCTAGGGTAGAGTACCTGACCTCTTCAAGGAGTAGGTTCCAATTCGATTGCACGTACTCAACCATTTCTACGTTACATAGAAGTTATTTGAACCTCTGTCGGGGTTCTTTTTATTTGTTAAGGTTGCAAACTCCGAGTAAAAGATTAAAAATAGGCTAATAAGGAGAATTAGCATGATAGACGGCGAAAAATTAATGAGTCACTTTGACAGAGCTGCATTGTTACCACGGGATGCTCCTCATATTTTAAGTGTAGATGAATCAGTACCTATGAGCGCCGAGGAAGCAGCATGCGTAATTGACATTGATAATTTTGAGGATGCTTTGCGAGATCCCAAAGTGCAGGCATTTACTAGAGAAGCAATAGCGTACGGTAAGCAACTCCGAGCGGAGGGCAGGGACTTTACAGGTATGGAACTATGAGTGAAATTCCTGACATGCGAGACATCACACCTCATTTAGGTGTGAGTGAAAAAATAGTACAGCGATGGCAAGACGAGGATTTAATTAAGCCAAGGCCTTTGCCAGAGGGAACCAGGCTACATAGAGCTACGCCAGAAGACTTAGATCGAATGGCAGCAGATGGCACTCTGTATGGTCCCTTTCCCAAGAGTATCGCTGAAGCAGCCTTAAAAGCAGCTGTCGAAGAACAGCCCTAAATTCCAGCGAAGTACCACTATAAAAAAGTTCACAATGTGTGGGTTTACAGTTTTGGCGGCAAGTTTCTGTTAGTTTCCTTATAGCACCGCAGCAACTGGCTTCATTAAAATTTGTCTATGCGCCGATTTTATCTTTTTATGGCTTTGACAGGCTTTTTTATTACCTACGGCTTAGGCATAGCTTTCTTTGTTAAGTATGGTTTTAACATTAAGCAGGGTTGGGATTGGTCGGCCGGAAATCTGTCAGGCGCTTCGATCGTCGCCGACGCGACGCTGTCAATATTCGTTTTCTGGGCGTTCGTTTACCAAGAGAGTAAAAGGATTGGCATTAAAAGGTGGTGGGCTTATGTGCTTGCAACACTGGTATTAGGTTTGGTAGCTCCCTTAGGAGCCTTCCTATATCACCGGCAAACAATACTTGAAAAAAAAACTGCCATCATCCATTCACAGTAAGTTTTAGCCATTACAGTGAAGGGACGGATAGTATATGTTTTAATATGGGATTAGGATAATGTCAAATATCGGCGTATAATAAGGATTATGTCTAAAGATAGAGGGCGGAAAGCAATCAAGAAGCCCAAGCAACTAAAAGCTAAGGATTAGCGTGGCTATTAAAACAAGAAGCGGTTTCTTTGAAACCCCCGAAGGCGTAGAGATCAGGCTTAAGTTCCAACAAATGTCTGATAGCAATTTGTACAATACTACGGCGAGCTATAGCGCTAACAGCTTGCTCTACCCAGATAACCTCATCCCATTCGTAGATAAATGTGTGGATTACCTCATAAACCACCCAGCGCTTGAGCCGAGTAAATACCTGGCCAATATCAAGCTTATGACCAAAGTGCGGTAAGCGCGCTATAAATTAACGTTAAATTGTCGTTATACAGAAATTAACGTTCCAATCAGATGGCCAATTAAGGCGGTAATTGCCATGGCAATGCCTCCGCCGGCAAACACTCGAAAGGCTGCTCGTAGCCTATGGCCGCCGCCCAGGTAAGCCCCGACTCCGCCGGAAATAGCCAGGGCGATTAGCGCAAGAATAACAATCGCCCAGGTGTCTTTAGTAGCGGGTGCAATGATTGCTGCCAAAATTGGCACCAAGGCCCCAACTGAAAAAGATACTGCCGATGCTACGGAAGCCTGAACGGGATCGGCCATATTACTCAGTTCGATACCTAGCTCGTCTCGTAAGTGAGCTTTTTCGGCGTCATGATCATGCAGTTGGCGAGCCACTTCAGCCGCTAACTTTGGATCCAGTCCGCGGTGGACATAAATATGGGCTAACTCTTCTAATTCTTCATCTGGATTGTCAGCTAAAGAGCGTCTTTCTATAGCAATATCGGCATGTTCTGAATCTTTTTGTGAACTAACTGAAACGTATTCACCGGCCGCCATAGACAATGCCCCGGCCGCCAAGCCTGCAATACCTGCAGTGAGAACGGCCGAATTGCCGGCACTCGCCGCGCTCACGCCCAGCATAAGGCTAGCCGTAGAAACAATGCCGTCATTTGCCCCTAACACAGCTGCTCGCAACCAGCTCGACCTTTGCGACTTATGCAGTTCAGCGTGCGGCGCAACAATTTTAGCCATACAGTCATTATACCTATGGAAAAATCTCCGTGGCAGTTCAGCTGTATCTTTAGCGGCCAGTACCCTATTATTGATTTAGCTTATGCTTGATGCAAAAATTCATCCGTCTCATGATGTCCTGATTCAGAAACACAACGGTGTGTCCTGGGTGGATGTCAAAAATCCGTCCCATGAAGCGTTGGCCGAGCTTGAAAACAGCTATAAGCTCGATACGCTTCATCTCCATGAGAGCACTCAAAAAGTTCAGCATACCCAAGTTGAGCATGGCGAAGGCTATCTGTTTCTGGTACTTCATGTTCCGGTCTTTGACAAAGCGGCCGATAAAATTATGGTCAACCAGGTCGGCGTGTTTTTGGGTAAAAACTTTTTGCTGACGATTCGTACCGGCAACAGCCCGGTTATCAGCAACTTTTTTAATGATTGCGATGAACATCCGGAAGTAGGCGAGAAGCTATTCAAGCAAGGTTCCAGCTTTCTGCTGTACCAACTTATTGGCAATGTATTAAACGATATTTCAACTATGGCTGAAACGGTTGCCTCGGAACTCGACGAAATAGAAGACCAGGTTTTTGACAACAATGCCTCTGACGCTCAGCGGATTGGCAAGGTCAGGCAAAAAATCGTGCGTTTGCGGCGGGTAATCGGACCCAAACGAATAATCCTTAGAGATTTAACAGAACAAATTAAATCATTTGGCGGCAAAAATTCAGCCCATTACTACTCTATTAACACGAAAACGGCCGATAAACTGTGGGAAGTAATTGAAGAAGCCAAGGAAACCGTCGAAATATACAAAGACGCCGATTTCACTACCAGCACTGAGCAAACCAATGAAATATTGGCCGTGCTGACGCTGTTATTCACGTTTACAATTCCGATTACCATATTTGGCACTTTGTATGGCATGAACGTGCCGCTCCCCGGCGGCATAGAGGCCGGGGCTTGGACATTCTTTGGTCCGTACACTACTTTTGAAGTTGTCTTGGCAGGATCAATCGGCTCAGCAATTGCAATGTATCTATACTTCAAAGGCAAACACTGGTTCTAACGGCGGCTGATTGTGAAAAGTAGCGTTACTGCTATACTGACCTTAAATATTGGGAGACACTAAATGCAATTAGCACAAATCAAGAAACTTGCGATCAATACCATGATCGTCAGCTTAATCGGCTCGGCGGCAGTAGCCGTATTAGCAGTTCTAATCGGCAGCTTTAACGATATTGTCGGGAAGGCGCTGTTCACGTTGTTAATTGTGGCGCTGCACGCGCTGGTCTCTTTGGGATTTTTGGATAGCAGGACCAAAATTGGCGACACCGAGGATCTAAAATTCTTTACAAATACCATATTTATATTGATTGTCCTCAGTTTTTTGACAGCAGTATTCGGTATATGGGAACTGCTGCCCGGCGAAATTGTCGTCAAGCTGTACGGCACCTATTTTATTGCCGCTTTTGCAACGTTGCATGGAGAAATGCTGCATAAAACCACCGGTCTGGACGCAAAAATAAACAACATTGTGTATGGCAACTACGTGATGATGACTTTAGTAATAACTCTGTTGCTGCCGCTATTGTGGCTGGCTTCCCATGCCGAATTCCCAGATTTTTATTACCGCTTACTGTCCGCCGCAGCTATTGTCGATGCCACGCTGACAATTCTGGCAGTCATCCTACATAAGTTGTATCTCCAAAAGCATCCTGCACTGAAAAGTGATCTGTTCAGCACGGTAATTTATACGACGGATGCTAATGGAAATCAGGTGTCCCAAACCGTCGCCCCTTCTAAAAGAAGGATGAATCCACTACTGGTAATCCTGGGCTTATTACTGTTGTTCCAACTTATTGGCCCGCTTGTGTTCCTTGGAGCCGGCCTGGCAAGCCACTAAGCGCTATAGCATCAGTGCGGCGGCTGTCATGTCGTCTGGCTTTGCTCGCAAGTGAGATTTATCTCGGCTGCGTTTTTGAGCGGCTTCTATTAGTGCCTGCACCATTGTTTCCGGTGTGTTCTGGCTCCTGGCAATCGCCGCCATTTCTTTCAGTGTCAGATTGTCGTGAATACCATCTGAGGTGATAAATACCATATCGCCTTGGCGCAGTGCAAAGTCTGAGACAGAGATAAATGGAGCTTCCAGGCCGCCCAAGTTACTA
>CAYZSM010000058.1:0-4889 GCA_964481105.1 uncultured Candidatus Saccharibacteria bacterium
ACGCTGGCGGTGACTGGCAACATCGCCACGACGAATGGCAATATCCTGATCCAGCAAACTGCTGCTGGCGCGTCTGCCATCTTTGACGATGTCGCCGGTAAGATCGGCTCCATAAAAGCTGGTTCTGCTAAAATTGCCTTTCTTTTTGATAACACCGGTAACTTCAGTATCGGTACTGATACACGTACTAATATTGCCGCCAGTAACACCCCCGGAACAGACGTGCTCACCATACTCGGCGCCAGCGGCAATGTCGGGCTTGGTGATACGACGCCCGTAGCAACCTTGACTGTCGGCAATGGTGACCTGTTCCAGGTAGCGGGCGCCAGCGGCAATGTCCTAACTGCCGGCACTATTACTGGTACGACTATTAACGGCACAACCGGTATCAACACTGGTGCCAGTGCTGGCACGCAGCGTATCGACAGTAGCGGCAACTTGGTTAATATCGGTAATCTCACCGCAACTGGCACGCTGACCGTTAATACTACTGGATCAACTGGCGTGAACTTTACCGATGGCACCAATAGTCTGGTAAAGGTCATTGATGGCAATGTTGGTGGCGTGAACTACGGTATTTTACAGATCGGCGCCAAGGCTAGTACCGGTAACGAAGCCGCCCAATGCGCCGCCGCCGGTGATGTCGGCAAAATCTATGTTAATAGCACCGACAAAGCCGTTTTTGCCTGTACTGCCGCCAACGCTTGGGAGCAATTGGATAACGGTCGCACCAATCAGCTTAGTACTGCCGGCGCTTTCGCGGTTACTACCACTGATACTATCGTTGATAGTCTGGCAATTACGCCCACCACGGCGAACAGTGATATTTGGATAAATTACGACGCCAACATTACCCTCAACTGTACCGGCTTGGGCTGTAACCAACCCACGGTAGTTGTTCGGCTTTTACGAGGAACCGCCTGCGCGACAGGCACGCTGATTCAGTCCAGTACCTACGCCGGTGCTATCACAACCAGCAATTACGCGCTTACTTTTAACCATGTGGATTTAACTCCTACAAGCGGAGCCTCCAATACGTACATAATATGCGCACAACGCACAGCCGGTAGCGGTACTATTACAAATAATATTGCTGCCCGGGATATGACACTCCGTGAAATTGATACTAGCGGTGCTGACTATGCTGAAATTTACTTCAGCGACAGTGGAGACATCGAGCCAGGCACAGTAGTTGTTGCTGATCCTTCTCTCAAAGCTGGTGTACAAACTTCAACTACCCGCTACCAAAAGGGAATAGTCGGTGTTGTCTCAACTCAACCAGGCCAGGTGCTGAGCGATGGTTCAGATAGCGGTACCCCAGTTACTGTCGCCTTGGCAGGCCGTGTGCCGGTTAAAGTAACTGACGAAAACGGGCCAATACAGGTTGGTGATTCTTTGACTTCATCATCGACTCCTGGCGTGGCTATGAAAGCAACCAAAGCATGCGTTATTATCGGTACGGCCTTGAGTGAATTTACCGGACATGGGCAAGGTGAAGTCACGCTGTTTGTGAGTACTGGCCAAACGGCCGGCACGCTGCCGCTTACGCAAGATAATTCGCAGCCGGAAAGCCAGCAGCTATTGTCTGATTTAGTTGCCGGTCGAGCTGCAGCTGCTCAGAGTCCCGATTTGTCTACTATTTTTACTGATCGACTAGCGGCAGCTGTCGAAGTTGTAACGCCCAAAGTCACCGCCGATACCGTCCAGACGAATAACATTGTGGTCGGCACCAACGGTGTTAATTTTACTGATACTGCCGGTAAGATCGTGGCCTCGATAGATGCCACGGGTACATTCCACGGAAATTCCGTGCCAGCGTCGTTGCTGGCTTCAGGTGGGGCTTTGCAGCCGGATTCCGCCGCTGGAGCAGCCACGGCCGCTCCGCCTATACCGACTGCTGTCGACGAAGTCACGGTTGCACCTGGTTTCACTGAGCATGATGGATCCTTCCAATTAGTAAACAGCACTGGTCAGTCCCTACTTGGTATTGATAGTGCCGGGAATGCTACTTTGAGTGGCAGTCTTAATCTGGCAGGCGCTTCGTTAAGCGGTGGCCTCAGCGTCGGTGGTGACGCTAACTTTAGCGGACTAAGTACCTTCCAAAAATTAGCAACATTCCTCGGAAAAACTGTGTTTCGCCAAGATGTACAGTTTGACGGGCACATCACCGTGGCCAATGACGGCGCCGGCTTCGCCAAACTCCGGGCCGGTGAAAGTAAGGTACACATTGATTTCACGACGCCATATGCGACACCACCAGTAGTTAGTGCCACTATCACTGACGGGCAGTTTGTCAGCTACACTATCGATCAAGTTAAAATCGATGGCTTTGATATCACGCTAAAAGATCCGGCTACTGATCCAATAACCTTTAGCTGGACGGCAGTCGGTGTGAACAATCCGCGTACTGTGACCAATCCTTTGCCGACTGCACCCGCTAATCCATAACGCTGACGGCTTATCACTCAACGGGCGATTTGTTACAATAGGGGAAAGATTGGGGAACAGCCGCATGCCATCGATAGCCAATTCCACGCGCACCTTCATGAAGGCTCAGATTGAGCCCAAAAAACCGAAGCCACCCCGCAAGAAGCTAGCTGTAAAAATTAAACTGCCAAAGTCTAGTTTAGCCTGGTGGTTAGTGCTGGCCCTGATTGTGTTTAGTGTCTTTATGTTTGTGCAGTACCGCGAAGCACAAAGTAAATTACGGGCTGCTACTCCAGCCGCCGCCGCGCAGCAAGTTAACGATGTTGTCGCCAAGGTTCGCAAACTGGCGGTCGTGCCAGCCAACGAAACTCCGACCGTCGCCACCATTAAAGATGTTAATAAATTAAAGGGCTATACTTTTTTTGCCAAAGCCCGTCAGGGTGACAAACTACTGGTGTTTAAAAAGGACAATCAAGCCATCTTGTATCGGCCCAGCACCAACCAAATTGTTACTATTTCCACTGTTCAAACCACGCCCCCGGACGCCGCTGCGCCGGTTACTCAGTAGGACTTATTCATGGCGGCCATCACGCTTTAAGCGAGCCGTAAAACTTGTACCTTGCTGAGGGGAGCTTGTTACTTCTATGGAGCCCTTAAAATCTTGCTCGACATGCTGTTTGACAATAGTCAGTCCGATACCCAAACCTCTCCCTTGCCGGTATTTTGTGCTATAAAAGGGTTCAAACAGATATTGTTGCTGTTCTGGAGTAATGCCTATGCCATGGTCAATGACTTCAATCAGTAACCACTCCGGGGCATTTCGAAACGAAATTGTGACCGTTTTACTACTGACGGATGACTGCTCGGCGATGTCATAGGCATCAATGGCATTGGCAATCAAATTAGCTAAAATTTGCTGAAAAATAACCGGATCGCCCCAAAGCTTATAATTTGTAGCTGCCTGAAATTGCAAAAGCACGGCTTTACGCCGAGCCAGTGGTGTTAATATGCGACGTACTTGCTCAATTTGCGGCCGAACTGAAAAATTGGTTATGAGGCTCTCGTGCCTGACTTGCTGACGGGCGGCTTCTACATAGCGTTGCAACAACATAATATTGCGGCGCACTTGACGGATAGCGTGCGTTTGACGGTAGTTATATTGCTCAAGATAGAGCATTGCTGCTGTCAGCGGATTACTGATTTCGTGCAGCAAAGAGGCACTCATTCGTCCCAGTTCAGCGAAATGCTCAAGCTGACGTGACTCGTCCACCCGCGTATCGGTAGACGGTAACAGTACGCTGCTACTACCTCGTAGCGAATCATCCGCAGGCATTATTGTCCCTCCCCACTCAAGGACCGTGATAATTTTAATCGATAGCCCAGTCCGTGAACGGTTTGGATTAATTGTTCCTCGAAAGGTCGGTCTATTTTGTCGCGCAGGTATTTTATATGTACATCAACGGTGTTTGTCCAGGGATCTTCTAAGCCGGTCCAGGCATAGCGGGTGAGTGTGCTCCGAGTTACAACGCTGCCGGCATGCTCCATCAGGCATTCAAGGAGGGCAAATTCTTTACGCCGCAGACTAATAGTTTGACCAGCGCGCTGTACGGTGTGGGTTTGGCGATCCAAACATAAGCCGTTGACGATTATTTGCCTGGCCGGCAACATAATTTGACCGGCGCTTCTAATAAGTACCCGCAAGCGAGCTTTTAATTCACCGAGGCTGAATGGCTTGCTCAAATAATCATTCGCACCGGCGTCCAGCAACATTATTTTAGTCAGTACCTGGCTTTCACCGCTCAACACCAAAATTGGCAGGATAATACCTTGTTGCCGTAGTTGTTGACAAACTACTAAGCCGGAAATGCCCGGCAAGTTAAGGTCCAGAATAATCGCAGAATATAGTTGGTTGTCGGCGTATTGCAGGGCCTGTTCGCCACTCGCGACTAGTTCAACCACATACGTCGTCCGCAACGCTAAAGCCAATGCTCGGGCAATGCTGCTGTCGTCTTCCACAATAAGGAGTTTCGGTAAATGCATGCGGCTCATTATCACCCACTGATATTAAAAAACAATTAAATCGTCGTTTTTTGTGTGGGGATACTACCACAATGTAGCGGGAGTGTCTATATGATTTGATACTATGCTATTTACTGAGGTCGCTAAAGCGATTTTGGACTTCCGGCCAATTGACGACATGCCACCATGCTTGGATGTAGTCAGCGCGCTTATATGTGTAGTCGAGATAGTAGGCATGCTCCCAAACATCTAAGCCGAGCAGCGGTTCCGGATCACCGCTATTTAACGGCGAATCTTGATTGGGCGTGGTGACAATTGATAAATCCGGTTGCAGCCAGGCCCAGCCGCTACCAAAGACTCCCAAAGCTTTTTCGCCGAAGGCATCCATAAAACCTTGGAAATTACCGTACTTGGCGTTTAAGGCGTCAGCGAGCGGTCCGGTT
>CAYZSM010000059.1:0-4859 GCA_964481105.1 uncultured Candidatus Saccharibacteria bacterium
ATATCTGCTATACCTAAATGTACCCATGGCGAAAATTTATCCTACCAAGCCCTTTTTGTTGTTGTTCTACGGTTACCCGGGAGCCGGCAAGACGTATTTTGCACGTCAATTCACTGAGAACGTTCAGGCCGCCCATTTGCAGTCAGATCGTATTCGGGCGGAGCTGTTTGAGCAGCCGCGTTATGATAAGCAAGAAAATGATATTGTTGGCCAACTCATGGACTATATGACCGAGGAATTTTTATCGGCCGGATTAAGTGTTGCCTACGATGTTAATTCCATGCGCATTAAACAGCGCCGCGCTTTGTATGCTTTGGCCTACAAATGTCACGCCCATCCGCTGTTGGTGTGGTTCCAGATGGATCAGGACACCGCATTTAGTCGCAATGTGAAACGCGATCGTCGGCGAGCTGATGATAAATACTCTGCCCAGTGGGATCGTACGACGTACGAAAACATTATTGCGCACATGCAAAACCCTCTGGCAAGCGAGGATTATGTAGTGGTAAGCGGCAAGCATCTTTTCACCATGCAGCAAAGCGCCGTGGTCGGCAACTTACGACAAGCTGGCGTACTGGACATTGACGCCAGTGCTTCCCGAGTAATTAAACCTGGCATGGTGAACCTCATACCTAATAATCAAGGACGGGTAGACATGACTCGCCGTAACATTTCAATTCGTTAGCAATCGTGGCTCATAAACAGTTTATTCTGGACGCCAACCTACCGGTGACTATTTACAAGCGTAAGTCGAATCGGAATCTTCGCTTAAGCTTAACTCCGACAGGACAAGTAAGAGTCACTATTCCGACATGGGCCCCTTACAGCGCCGGGCTGCAATTTGCAAAGTCTCGCTATGACTGGATTATTGCCCAGAGGCAGGAACCAGGGCTATTACTTGATGGCCAAGCAATCGGGAAAGCGCACCGCTTGCGCCTGCAGGCTGCACCCCATGCTCCTAAACCGAGTAGCCGTTTAGCGCCAGGAGAAGTGATTGTGCGCTATCCAGTTTCAATGACTGTTGTCAGCCCCGAGGTTCAGCAAGTTGCCCGTACGGCCAGCATCAGGGCCTTACGGGCTCAGGCCGAGCGGCTTTTGCCGCAGCGTTTAGCCAGTTTGGCGGCAATCCACGGCTTCACCTACCGTAGTGTCACAATCAAACAACTAAAAAGCCGCTGGGGCAGTTGTGATCAACAGCAAAACATCGTTCTGAATTTATATCTCATGCAACTTTCCTGGGAGCACATAGATTACGTATTGCTGCACGAACTGACGCACACTAAAATTTTGCGGCACGGACCGGCTTTTTGGGCAGCCATGGAAAGTGTGTTGCCGCATTCCAAAAGTTTGCGAAAAGCCTTGCACCAGCACCAGCCAATTCTCGCGTAGCGCCGTTCAAGGCTGCTGTGGCATAATGGGCACATGCCGCTTAAGCCTACTCGTAAAGCAACTGTTGATCGTCGCGCGCGTATTGAGCATCAACGCCTGACCAGCTTAATCAATAGCATGGCCGACGCAGTTATTGCCGTTGACGATCAGTTAAAAGTTGTTTTATATAACGCCGCAGCTTTGAATATTTTTGACGTCAATACCATCAAAGCTGGTAGTAGTCTCGCCAGGCTGTTCAAGCCGCTTGACCACGACAATCAACCGCAAGACGTCACTGCTCTGGTACGTAGTGCCACAGTGCCCACGACTAGCCGTGATTTGCTCTTACCGTACGCCGATGGCAGCCGTATTAACCTGTATTTAAGTATTGCACCAGTTCACTTGGGCTATGGAAAAACTGGCATGCATGGTTCGGTGCTACTGCTGCGCGATATTACGCGGGAAAAGTCGCTTGAGGAAGAACGCGATGAATTTATTAGTGTGGTCAGCCATGAGTTACGAACGCCGATTGCTATTGCCGAAGGCAATCTTAGTAACGCGCAATATATTGTGAAACGAGAAGGAGATATTAAAGGCGTCGAAACGGCTCTTAAAACTGCGCATGACCAAGTACTTTTTCTATCCGATATGATTAATGATCTGTCGACATTAAGTCGGGCAGAACGTGGTAAGTTGCAGGTTGAAGTGGAAGCAATTAATGTCCATGATTTGCTGGTTGAGTTGGCTGCCAATTATGCAACTGATGCTAAAACTAAAGGTCTGGAACTGCAAACGCACATTGATCCTTCTCTTGAACTACTGTATTCCAGTAAACTCTACGTGCAGGAAATTCTCCAGAATTTCATCACCAATGCTATTAAGTACACGGTTCGGGGACATGTTAGTTTGGAGGCCGAAGCTGACTCAAAAGGGGTTCGTTTTGCAGTGCATGATACCGGGATCGGCATCAGTAAGGGTGATCAGGAACGAGTGTATGATAAGTTTTTCCGCTCTGAAGATTATCGAACACGCCAAGCTAGTGGCACGGGGCTGGGACTATACGTAACATTGAAGCTGGCCCGGCTGATCCATGCCGAAATTAACCTGGAAAGCGAGCTCAATAAAGGCTCAACCTTTACTATTTTTGTTCCAAATTTGCAGTAAAACTGCGCGGTGAAATAACTCGCATAATTGGCACGCACACATTGCGGCCTTTCCAGAGCACTTCACTGAATTCGTATTGCCACATCGAATAATTCAAGAGGCCAATATCATACAATGCCGCAAGCGGTAAGATTATGAAACCACCGGGCAAAAATCGGCGATAGGTGAGGTTGATAATTTTACCGTGGAGAATCATCGTCATTATCATAGTTAATCCAGTCAGCACTACCAGGAGCCAGGCGTGAGCAACGGCCGCGGCTGCTAGCATAATCAGCGGCCAAACCAGTTCAGTAAATTCAGCCAGAGCAACTATTAAAACTAATTCCGGCCGACGATGTAGCTGCAGATAACGCGTGCGGATGGCTGTAGCCTGTTGTTCCACTAAGCTTTTTTGGCAGCTGATACCAATAGCGCTATTTGATTGCAAAAAGCTGTATCCGTCGTGATTAGCGGCTACTACTTTGGCGAAGTAACTTTCCGGCACACCTTTTCGGCGCACCGCTTCAAAACCACCGGCCGCTTCCAGGACCTTCCGGCTGATCAACCAGCATGTGCTCAGGACCGGTGGGCGTGCCAGTATTCGTCGGGGCAAGGCTATTTCCCAGGCGTAACGATTGGGCTGGATGAATAGACTTAGCAGGCTCGGTTTTTCAGGCATAAAATTATGCGGCAATACGCTGACCATAGTTTTTTGTTTATGTAGCATTGTCTGTACTAGGGCTGATAGGCTATCCGGCTCAAATCGGGTATCAACACCGCAAAACAGCAATAATTCCCCGTTCGCTTCAGCTGCCAACTGGGCATAGGCGTAGTTTTTTGGCTGCCACTGCTCGGACGGCGCGTTACCGGCGATAAAGCGCACACCATCATGGGCAAACGAACGAATTATCTCCGGCGTATGGCGATCTTGCGAACAGTCGTCCAGTACCAATATTTCAAGTTTTGGATAGGTGCTTTTCAGCAAAGACTCAAGGCACGCTTCAAGATCAGTCGTCTCATTGCGGGCCGGGATAGCTACGGTTAACGAAGGCAAATCTCTAGAAGCTTGGGCTGGAATATTTGATGGTGGACCGGTGGTACGGATATGCCGAAGCGTTGAAGCAAGCAGCATGGCAGCCGTCAGTAGCTGCCCCACAGCCAAAAGATACCACCACGTTAGAGCATTGAGTTTCAAAAATTCCTGAGCCCAAGCTCCGCTAAAAATTACCAATTGGAAAATGATTAGGTACAGCGCAGTTTTCTGAGTGCCGCGAAACAGGTAAACGGCTTGGATCCGCCCTTCAATTACCCGCAGTAAATTTATACTACGAAAAACACTCACCATTGCTAAGAGTGCCGTCCAAACCGACAGTCGCGCGGCAAGCAGCGTTCCGCTCGCTGCCGCAATCAAAATCAGGAAGAAGTAAGCAGCAACTTTCCTATACCGCCACACAGGTGGCAGCCAGAGCAATAGTTCGATTGCAGTGGACAGCAGTATTAGGCCAAGCGTAAGCATCATCATACAGGCCCACTATAGCAAAGTTTGCAGGCAGTATCTTGACCCCCGTCTTCCGAAGTGATAGTATTGACAGTGAACGCCTACAACAATTGTAGGCTTTTTTAGTAGAAAGACCCCTTTAGGAGAAGTGTCAGTATATGGCCGAAAAACAGTCAGCATCTACAAAACGAAGGGTTAAAAATCCCGAGACGTTTCGTGAGAGAGCAGTAAAAGCCAACGAACCGGGTAGTCAGGAAGGCCGTTTATCGAAGCTTGGGGCAGTTAGTGGCAAGACTATCCGTCCGATTGCGCGTAGCGTTCGTAAAGCCGCCGGCATCAAACCACTGGGACCGTTACGAACTGCTCTACGGATAGTTGGCAAAATACTTTTACCCACCTATTTTCGTGAAAGCTGGAAACAACTTCGCCTGGTGAAGTGGCCTAACCGCACCGAAAGCCGTCAACTAACCTTCGCTGTATTAGTATTTGCGGTGGTTTTCGGGATCGCGATTGCAATTGTCGACTTTGGCCTTGATCACCTATTTAGAGATATATTATTAAAGTAAAGGATAACGAGAACGTATGAGCACCAGCAAACGATACGACACCACCAAACAATGGTATGCCATCCATACCTATAGCGGCTACGAGGAAAAGGTTGCCGAAAGCATCCGGCAACGCGCCGACAGCCTGGACATGAAAGATAAAATCTTTGAAGTCTTAGTGCCAAAAGAAAAAATGATTGAGATCAAAAATGGCAAACGCCGCGTCGTTGAAAAGCGTATCTTTCAGGGTTATGTGCTAGTCCACATGAAGCTCAGCGAGGATGCCTGGTACATCGTGCGCAATA
>CAYZSM010000060.1:0-4807 GCA_964481105.1 uncultured Candidatus Saccharibacteria bacterium
TGGCAGGTCGTTAATTGTCAGGGCACTTAACAGCGTGCTGGAAGCATTGGTAAAGGTGCTGCCGCCGGCAATTGTTAGGCCAGCATTGAAAGTACCCAGTCCAGTTACCTGGAGTGTACCACCAACTGTGGTATTGCCAGCGCTGGTTACGCGCAGCTTCACATTCCCGCTATTCTGAAAATCGAGGAAGTCGGCGGTCGAGCCGGCACCGCTGCCGGGCTCGTTAATGCCCAGATAGGTTCCGCCGGTGCCGGCGGTGGCGTTTCCGGTGGAAATCGCGTTTCCAATCTGAACCAGGGATTGCCTAGCACTGGCCGTTGGTGTTCCCGACACTGCTAGGCCCACACCACTACTGTTACTGGCGGTAACTGTGCCGGTAAAGGTGGGGTTTTGGATGATATCTACGGTCACTGTGCGAGTACCGGTTGCCGTGGTAGTCGTCAGATTATTGCTGGTACCCGGCAGGAAGTTGGCGGTTTGGCCGGAACTAATTGTCTGGTCACTGCCGGCAGCAGCATGCAGGCTGAAAAGCGTGCCGCTGATGTCGCCAGCCAGGAGCGCACTGTCCACAAAATTTGTTCCGTCATTGCGCAGGTAGTGGCCGGCTGTCGTTGCTCCCGGAATCGCAAACCCGGTGGTTGCCGTCACGATTGCACCCTGCAAGTTGGCCGTGGTGCTAATGTTGTTCGCCGTAGCAATAGTGCCAAAGCCAGTGGTAATACTGCCGGCGGCTAGAGCACCGGTTTGGGTGATGTTGCCCTGGACAGCTACTGGCAGGGTTTGGCTTAAGCTGGGGACACTGCTGGCATTGGTGATCAAGATACTGTTAGCCGCAGCAGCCGTAGCCTGAACGGCGCCGCTGCCATTGCCATAAAGGATGCCATTGCTGGCCAGAGTAGTCACACCGGTGCCGCCATTGCCAACCGTCAGCGTACCGCTAAGCAAAGTAGCACTGTTACGATCCACGGCGGAACTGCTGAGCACCCCACTGCCGCTGCTTTGGACAATGCCGCCGTTGCCGCCATTAGTCAGACTGCCGAGGGTAACCGTACCTGTCCCTACTGTTAGGGTATTACTGCCAGTGATCGAGACATTGCCGTTAAAGCTAGTGAGGCCAGTGAACGTCTTGTCGCCGGCAAAGGTTTGGGTGCCAGTGGTAACCAGACCCGGGAAAGAAGCATCAGCACTCTGCAAATACAGCGTGTTAGCGGTGATCACTGCCCCATCGGCCGATTTAGTTTGGCTATCGATGGTCCCGACGGACGAAGCGCCATTCCCGCCGGTATCAATGTTGCCAGGCACCCAGGCAGTGCCATTCCAAATGTACATCTGGGATTTGCCTGCAAAGACACTGACGCCGTGCATCGTAAAGTCGGCACTTCCGGTGTTTAAAATATATAATACTCGTCCAGCGGTGGCGGTTGAAGGTGTTGGCAAAGTGAGTGTTTGCAAGGCCGTGGTCTGGCCAATGCCAATGGTGGTGTGAGCATCCACTGTGCTGGCGGCGCTACCGATGCTGCCGCCGGTTGGGAAATTGCCCAAGCTGCTGGCGGTATTCAGCGTGGAACCGAGATTGGTAAATTGCAAGCCGTTAATTGTCAGGGCGCCGACCTGCTGGAGATTGGTATAGCTAAGCGCCGGATCTAGTCCGGCATTTTGCAATAAACCGTTGCCGCTGATAATAGAAGTGCCGTTGTAATTTAGTATGCTGTTATAGCCAGTACCGAAGTTAAGACCAGTAAAAGTATTACCGGTTTGCGGAGTGACAGTGGCAAAGTTCAGAGCGTTGTTAACATTACTGCCGGCCGTATTGGCGATTCCGGCAAGCGCAATAGTGCTGCCATTAACCGTATGCGTCCCGGCCGTTGTTGCCGTATTGTTGATCGCCAAGTTAAGCCCGTCGCCGCTGGCACCGCTAAAGGTAATACTGCTGGCACCAGTAATGTTAGCGCCACCAGCCAGCACTGTTAGTCCGGTACCAATGCTGGCACTATTCGTCACGGTCAGGCCAGTACCGCTGCCATTCAACGTCAGATCACCGGCAAAGCTGCTGGCGCCAGTCCCCTGGACAACCAGATCTCCCTTGTTGGTGATAGTGCCGGCATTACTGACAACCAGCTGGTTGACACCGCCGTTTTGCAACTGTAATAGATTGCCGCTAGCGCCGGTTTTGTTGATGAAGATTGAGCTGTTGGTAGAGCTGTCAATTTGGGCGACTGTCGGAGCCAGCTGCACATACGCGCCGCTGGCACTGGCGGCAGCATAGCCGCTACAGATTGAATTATCGGTACAAACTGTGGCATTGGCAGTGATTGCCGGCAGCGATAGGGTGAAGTTGCCGACATTCGGTGTCGTCGGCCCCTGGAGATTCAGGGTTCCGGCTCCCCCGGATCCCTGGAATACAATCTGACCGGTAACGCTCGAGGCAGTGCCCAACGTCAGGCCGCCGCTTCCCTGAACCGTGGCCGTACCGGAAGTCGTCAAATTGCCGGAAGCATCGACCTGCAGCTGGGCGGCCGAGCCGAAATTCAAAGTGCCCCCCTGCAACTGCGCCGAAGTAGTGATATTATTCGCGGTACTAATCGTCCCGAAGCCGGTGGCGATTGAGCCGGCCGCTAGAGCGCCCGTTCGAGTGATATTCCCCTGCACCGCTGTTGGCAAAGTTTGTGTTAGTCCCGGCACACTGCTGCCGTCAGTCGCCAGCACACTGTTGGCAGCAGCGCCGGTCGCCTGCACCGCCCCCGTGCCATTGCCATACAGGATGCCATTACTGGTCAGGATATTCGTGCCGGTGCCGCCATTTCCCACATTCAACACATTGGAAAAGAAGGTTGTGCTATTGCGATCCACCGCTCCGGAACTAAGCACTCCGCCGGAGCTGGCCTGCACCAGACCGACTCCCAGGCTGCTAAATGTCACCGTGCCGCTGGCATTCAAAGTGGTTACACCACTGACTGCGCCAGCCGTGGTAACGTTCAGCCCTGAAGAAGTCAGGCTCAAGGTGCCAGTGCTGTTGCCAATGCTGGTGTTGGCCGTGCCAGTGGTGTTAATAATCGTGGTGCCGACAATATTCGCGCCACCAGCCGTAACGATTAAACCGTTATTGACCGTCGCACTGCCGGTGGTCAAGAAGTTGCCAAGCGCATCAAAACTGGCGACCACGGTGCCGCCACTGGTTTGCAGCTGCAATAAATCCCCGCCAACTCCCGGCGTCGCGCCGCCGCGAATCACCGCGACCGGTGTAGTGGCACTCGAAGCGGCCTGGGCAAAGAAGGCTGGCTTGGTGGTGCTGTTTCCTTGGATATTAAACAGCGCGTTGTTGGTCGTGGAATCATTAACTCCGATGAAAGTGCCGTTGTCGAACAGCAAGCTTGAGGAGTTAATGGTGCTGCCAGTATTGAAGCGGGCCACAAAGTTGGTGGTGCCCGAGCCAGTGATGCCGCTGCCGGAGCCGGCACAGTTACCGGCCTCAACGGTACAAAGCTGCTGGGTTGCGGCATTGTAGTCCGGCAGTAAGTACGTGACATCAATGCTGTTAGTGAGCGGAGTTTGCGCAATAATTCCCCGCTGAGCGCCGCTTTGGAAAAACAGCTGGCCGGCATTGTCAAAACCGCTCAGCGCCAGGCCGCCGCTATCCTGAACTTGCAGCAGGTCACCGGTTTGCGACGTGCCAGCTCGGACTACCGTTCCCAATGCTGCGCCGCCGCCAGCCACTACTGTTAAGCCGCCGGTAGTGCCACTCGGCGTAGTGACCGAACCAACCGTCACCGTAGCACTGGTCAAAATATCGCCGCTGCTTTTAACGATGGCGATCGGGTTGTTGCTGGCATCCTGGAATTCCGCTAAATTGCCGGTTTGACCGGTGGCATCACGGACCAGCAAACTGGCAACGCTGGCATTGGTCGCGCCTTTCAAGAAAATTCCGTTCTGAGTGGAACTAGCACTGGTAACGTTCAAGATACCGCTGCCGCTGGTAGCTCCAACCCCGATAATGCTGTTGTTATCAAACAGCAGCGTCGAGGCATTGATGCTTGCTCCGGTGTTAAAGCGGGCAACGAAGTTAGTGGTGCCCGAGCCAGTGATGCCGCTGCCGGAGCCGGCACAGTTACCGGCTTCAAAGGTACAAAGCGTTTGATCGGCGAAGTTATAATCCGGCAAATGATAATTTACATTGATGCTGTTAGTCAGGGTATCTTGCACCAGGGTGCCCTTGAAACTGCCGCTCTGGTAGTAGAGCTGGCCGCTACTGTTAAAACCACTGAGCGCCGCCGTCCCAGCAACATTTTCAAACCGTAACAGATCAGCTGTCTGGCCGGTCAGTGCTTGGATGCTGGCCGTGATCGATGTAGTGGCGGCACTGCGAATATTGAAGTTAGCGTTGGATTGCAAGCTGGTGCCATTTTGGATGTAGGCGCCGCTGCCGCTCGACAGGGCGAAACCGCAGGTAGCGCTGGCTTCCAAACAGACCGTACCGCTGGCGTCCGGCAGCAAGATGCTATTCGTCGCTGTTGGTGTTGTAAAACTTAATGTCGCGACATTACCCCCGTTACTGACCTGCAACTGACTGGCGCTCTTGGCCTGGAAGGCATACGGCACTGCCGTCAATTTTAAGCGAGGATTCATCTCACCGTCCGGGGCACAACTGGCAAACGGTGTACAGCTGGTGGTATCACCAACATTCATGGTGATGTACATGTCTTGATCCCAAGGAATAGTACTCGGGAAGGCCGTGATGGAGCCGAGATTTGCGGTCAGATAACCATTCTCAACGCGGATACCTAGGCTCGCATAGTTCAGGTAACTTTCG